>RGES01000134.1 GCA_009917805.1 Verrucomicrobiota bacterium | reverse complement strand
GCTCGGCTCCACCTGTTCGATCGTCGCGGACATGTTCCGCACCGCCGACCTGAAGCCCTCGCCGCAGATCGCCGGCCTGATGATGTGCGGCATCATCTCGGACACCCTGCTGCTCCAGAGCCCGACCACCACGCCGCTCGACGCCGACCTGCTGCAGTGGCTCTCCCGCCTGGCCGACGCCGACGCGCGTTCGCTGGCCGACATGATCTTCAACGCCGGCTCCGTGCTGTCCTCGCTCAGCCCCGCCGCCGCCGTCCGCGCCGACTGCAAGCTCTACAAGGAAGGCGAGCGCCGCTTCTCCGTCTCGCAGGTCGAGGAGCTCGGCTTCACCAACTTCTGGAAGTGCGAGGACGCCCTCCTCGAGGCCCTCGAGAAATACCGCATCGAGAACGGCCTGAACTTCTCCTGCCTCCTCGTGACCGACATCGACACCCAGAGCTCGCTCTTCCTCATCCGCGGCGACGCCGAAGTCGTGCAGGCCATCACCTACCCGCAGAAGCGTCCGCCGGACATCTTCGACCTGCCGGGCATCGTCAGCCGCAAGAAGCAGCTCATGCCCTACCTGGGCAGCCTGCTCGGAGGCTCGAACGAAAGCGCATGAGCGCCGAAGAAGTCCTGCTGAAGTTCCTCGCCCGCCCCGGCTACAAGCCGATGCGCCTCGAAGCCATCGTGCAGGCCCTCGGCGGCACGCGCGAAGACCTGCGCCGCCTGAGCAAGACCATCCCCCGCCTGATCAAGGCCGGCGCCGTCGTGACCGTCAAAGGCCACCTGCTCGCCCTGCCCTTCGGAGGCTCCGCGTCAGGCGCGCCCGCCCGCAAGCCGGCCGCCGACCTCCTCGAAGGCACGATCCTCTTCCGCCCGAGCGGCTCCGCCCGCGTGGTCTTCGACGCAGTCCCGGGTTCGCCGCCGCGCGAACAGCTCCACATCGACGCCGACGACACGCATGTCGCGCTCCACGGCGACCGCGTGCTGGTGAAGCTCAACGCCAACCGCCGCGACCGCAACGGCGACGACTGGGGCACGGGCACGGTGGTCAGCATCGTCAAGCGCGCCCTCACGCAGCTCACCGGCACGATCGGCAACAACCGCCTGCAGTGGTTCGTCGTCCCCGACGATCCCCGCATCTCGCGCGAGATCATCGTCCGCGACCCCGCCCGCGCCGGCCTCACCCCCGCGCCGAAGCCCGGCGACAAGGTCGTCGTCCGCCTCGACGCCTGGGAACGCCGCAACCTCAGCCCGACCGGCACGGTCACCGAGGTCCTCGGCGTCACGCACACGCCGATGGCCGAATACCTCGCCATCCTGCGTCGCTACGGCCTCAAGCCCGAATTCCCGCCCGCGGTCTCCGAAGAAGCGAACTCCTTCGGCAAGACGGTGCAGAAGGCCGATTGCGTCGGCCGCGAGGACTTCCGCCCGATCCCGACGATCACCATCGACCCGGACGACGCGAAGGACTTCGACGACGCCCTCTCGGTCCAGCGCATGCCCAACGGCAACGTGCGCGTGGGCATCCACATCGCCGACGTCTCCTCCTATGTGAAGCCCGGCTCGCCGCTCGACGTCGAGGCGCGCGAACGCGGCAACTCCACCTACCTGGTCGGCACGGTCATCCCGATGCTCCCGCACGCGCTCTCGAGCGGCCTGTGCTCGCTCGTCGAAGCCGAAGACCGCCTGGTGAAGACGGTCGTCTGCGAGTTCACCCGCGACGCGCAGCTGGTGAAGACCGAGTTCGCTAACTCCGTCATCCGCAGCGTCAAGCGCCTGACCTACAAGCAGGCCTACGGCTTCCTGCAACACCTCACCAAGGAGCAGCTCCGCGCCCTGCCCGCGCCGCCGCCACACCAGACCGGTTCGCCCGGCCGACCGCTCGCCGAGCTCACCGACGCGGAACTGGACCTGATCCAAGGCATGGTCGACGACCTCTGGAACATCGCCAAGGTGCTCCGCGCCGAACGCTTCCGCGCCGGGTCGCTCGACCTGGAGATGAAGGAGATCAAGATCTACTGCGACCAGGACGGCTGGGCCGACCGCACCGAGGTCGTGCAGCACGACGAGTCCCACCAGCTGATCGAGGAGTTCATGCTCCTCGCCAACGAAAGCGTCGCGACGGCCCTCGACAAGGCCTCCATCCCGCACGTCAACCGCGTCCACGACGACCCGGATCCCGAGAAGCTCGCCGCCCTCCGCGAGGAGCTCGCCGGCAACGGCTTCAAGGTCGGCGACCTCACGCACCGCTCCGAGATGGTCAAGCTGCTCGCCAGCCTCAAGGAGCGCGAAGACGGCTACACCATCCGTATCCAGCTGCTGCGCTCGCTCAAGCAGGCCTGCTACCGCCCCTCGCCCGACGGCCACTTCGGCCTCGCGAAGCGGCACTACTCGCACTTCACGTCGCCGATCCGCCGCTACTCCGACCTGCTGGAGCACCGCATCTTCGACGCGTTCATCCAGAAGCAGGGCGTGCGTTCCGCGCCGAAGGAACCGCTGCGTTCGCCGAGCCTCGGCGAGCTGACGCGTTCCTGCGAACACATCTCGATCACCGAGCGCAACAGTTCCGAAGCCGAACGCGATTCGGTGAAGATCAAGCTCCTCGAGCTCTTCGAGCGCGAGGCCGCCCGCCCGGACAAGCGTCCGTTCGAGGCCACGATCACCGACGTGAAGCCGCACGGGCTCATGGTCGAGCTCAACGCCTCGCAGGCCTACGGCCTCGTGCACATGTCGACGCTCACCGACGACTACTACCGCCTGAACGACCGCGGCAACATGCTCGTCGGCAGCCGCACCGGCCGGAAATTCATGCCCGGCGGCGTCATCACCGTGACCGTCGACCGGGTGGACCGCTTCAAGCGCCAGGTCGATTTCCGCCTCTACGATGACCGCCAGGCCCAGAAGCCGAGGGGACCGGAGCGACGCAAGGGGCAGAGGTAAGAACAGAGGACTGAATCGAGGTCAGCGTTGAGGACTGGGTAGAGGACTGAATTGATACGCGGCAGAAGGCAGGGGCAGCACCGCGTGCTGCCCTTTTTGTTTCCTGATTGGGTAGGGCCGAGCATCCCTGCTCGGCCGCGGCCGGCCAAGGATGGCCAGCCCTACCAAAGACATGAGACGGCGCTCAAAGGGAAACCGGAGACCGGATAGTTGGCTGTCTCGGCCGTCGGGTATCTGGTGCAGGTATCCAGGTTCGGGTGCAGGTCCTCTGTCATCGATTCAGTCCTCCATTCAGCCCTCTACTCAGTCCTCAATTCTTCCAAACCAGCCTCCCCCACGCTCGGGCATAATCACGGGCGGCCTTGCCGAGACGGATGCGGCCGGCGTCGTCGTCGGTCCACTTGACCGGAATCTCGACGAGTTTGGCGCCGGCACGGGCGAGGCGCACGCAGGCTTCGGCGCCGAAAGAGAAACCTCGCGCCTCGGCGGGCATCTTGAGCTGGGCGAACGTCGCACGACGCACGAGTTTCAGGCCGCAGCCCGGATCGGTCATGCGTGCGCCGGGCAGCAGCCGCCAGAAAAAGGAAAGCGACGCCGAGAGCAGCGAACGTTTCCACGAGCGTCCGATGACCTGCGAATCGCGATGCCAACGGGAGCCGACCACCAGTTCGGCCTGGCCTGCGGCGATGAGCCGATAGCCGCGGACAAGCGCTTCCGGATCCGTCGCCATGTCGGCATCGCAATAAGCAAGGACGTCGTATCCTTCCGGCGCGGACTCCCAGGCGGAAAAAATCGCGACCCCTTTGTCGGCGCCATCGGTGGCCCGGTGATAGACGACCCGGTACGGAATCTTGACGGCCGACTCGATGGCCACGGCGCGCGTCCAATCCGTCGACCCGTTGTCCGAGACCACGATCATCGCATCCAGACACCCCTGTGCCTGTAGGCTTTCGGCCAGCCGGGCTAAGCCAGGGCCGAGACGACGCTCCTCATTGCGCACAGGGATGACGATCAGGAGGGGCATTGGGGTGACCTTAAATCCTCCATTTCCTTCGATAACTCAAACCTTTCATCCAAAAGTTGCGATTGAGATGAGAATGAGACTCAGTTTCATCTTTGACAGTTGAGAGCGAGTCTCATTATCTCGCACTCCTTCCTACCTATGAAAACGCTCCTCACCACCCTCACCCTTACCTCAGCCGCGACGGCTCTCGGCTGCGACAATCCCTTCGGTTACTCGTACCTCACCGAGACGATCAAGCCGGGCCGGACGGAAGTCGTCCAGTGGGTCACGGGCCGCTTCGGTCGCGACATGGGCGCCGGCTATGATGCCCGCTACCGCGGCTTCGACCTGAAGACCGAATACGAGATCGGCCTCTCCGC
>RGES01000133.1 GCA_009917805.1 Verrucomicrobiota bacterium | reverse complement strand
GTGTTGAAGCCGTTCGTCTCGTTGTCGGAGAGCTTCACCTCGGCGATGACGACCTCGATGCGGACCTGCGGGAGGACGATGTCGACCTTCTCGATCAGGTCGTGGAGGAGGCGGAGGTCGTCGTTGGTGCCGGAGACCACGACCGAGTTGCTGCGGATGTCGGGAAGGACGGTAAGGTTGCTGCTGAACTCGTCGGCGCCCATCTGCGAGGTGGTCGCGCCGGCGGCGGCCGCGGCGGTGGGCACGGCGGCGACCGGGGTCGGCGTGCGGTTGACGGTGGCGTTGCGGACGTTGTTGCCGGCGCGGGCGGCGGCGGTGGTCTGGCCGGTGACGAGCGAGGTGACGAGCGTCGCGACCTGCTGGGCGTCGGCGTGACGCAGGAAGATGACGTCGGTCTTCGTGTTCGGGTTGGACTTCTGGTCGAGCGTGTCGATCAGCTTGTCGAAGAAGTCATGCTGGTCGGCGGAGCCCATCAGCAGCACGCGGTTGGTGCGTTCGTCGGCGAGGAAGGTCGTGCCCGTGCTGAGGCGGAAGGGCGCGCCGCCGGAGGCGACGGCCGGGGTGCGCAGCATCGCGGTCAGCTTCGTGACCAGGTCGGCGGCCATCGCGTTCTTGAGCGTGTAGCTCTTGGTCACGACGAGGTCGAGCTGCGGACGGTCGAGCTGCTCGACGAGCTTCTCGATCTTCTGGAGGTTCGTGATCGAGTCGGTGATCAGGAAGGCGTTGTTGCGGCCGAAATAGACGGGCGGCGAGGCGAGCGTCGTGTTGAGGCTCGACGTGATCTGGCTGATGAACTCCTGCGCGTTGGCGTGCTTGAGCGTGTAGATCTTCGTGGCGATGCGGCCGCTGGGCGGGAGCGTCAGGGTCGAGCCCGTGAGCAGCGAAGGGGACTCGGACTTCGCGACGAGGTTCGGGACGACCTTGAGGAACTTGTCGCCCTGCTGGATGACGGCGATGCCGTTGAGGTTGAGGAGCGTCTCGATGGCGAGGAGCGCTTCGTCGCGGGTGATGGAAGCCGGCAGCGAGAGCGTGTAGACGCTGGCGGGGAGCGCCTGCGGGCGGAGGATGGACTTGCCCGTCCAGCGCTGCATCAGGTCGAGGACCTGGGCGACCGTCTCGTCGCGCAGGATGACCGGACCGACCTGGTCGGAACCGCTGAGACCCGGGAGCGGGACCGCGGCGGCGACGCCGGCGACCGGGGCCGGGGAGGCGGCGGGCGCGGCGGCAGGAGCCGGAGCGGCCTGCGCGAAGCTCAGGGACGGCGCCAAGGCGGCCGCGATGAGCAGGTAGAAAAGGGGCAGAGAGGCCCGCCCTTCACGTTGGGTCGAATGGGTGCTGATCACTGGAATAAGGGGTACGCCTTGGATAACACCAAACCTGGGGAATAGTTCGATGAAAAATCCGTTTTAATGAGGTTATTTTGAGAGGTATCCCCCTGAAAGATAGGGGCCTGACCCTAGAAAGGTGAACATTATTTCACCTTTTGCTTGTCAGCCACCCAAAATCTGGCATATCAGCCACAAAAGACCCCCTTATCGATGCGCGAAGACCTCCCCGATTGGCTGGGCAAGCCCCCCCTCCGAGGAACGGACCAATGGAACGTCTGGTTGGCCAAATGGCGGCGCTACGCCAAGACCGAGCTGCGCGATGCGGCCGCGGACGACCCGGACTATGACTACGGCCTCCTGACCGTCGAGGAGCGCTGGCGGGTCGCCCTACGGTTGCAGGTCCAGGGCCAGATCGAAGCCGGCCGTCAGAACGGCCCGGTCCCCATGTCCCTCGTGCTCGGCCGGAAGGTCAGCGACCTCGACCACGCCGGCGTCGTCGCCTGGCAGGTCGGCCGGTCCGTCGTCTCGCCGATTCCCGACGAAGCCTTCACCCGCGCGCTCGAATGGAGCAACCAGCGGGAGAACCCGCGTCGCCGGCGGATCTCGCATGGCATCCGTTACGGCTTCATCGCCGGGCTCGGCGGCGAAGCCGCGGCGCCGGCCTGGTCGTCGCCCGACTACGTGGCCGCGTACGAAGCCGCGTGGGAAATCGGCAACGCGATCGCGATCGACGGCGACCCGCGGGGATAAGTTGCGGAAAGCCCGCGCCGGGGCAGAGTGTGTTTCCTATAAGCATCCAAATGGAATATATCGTCCCCCTCCTGCTGGGCCTGGCGCTTGGCTACGCCGGCTACCTCCTCGGTCGTCGCGCCCAACCCCAAAGCCAAGCCGACCTGGCGCTGCAACAGGATCTTGCGGGCACGAAAGCCCTGCTCGCCGCGTCGGAGACGCGCCGTACGCAGGATACCGCCGCGCTTCAGGCCGAGCGTGAGAGAGCCCTGGCCCGGGCGACCACCGCGGAAGCCGCGGTGGCGCGAGCCGAAGCGGACAAGGCCGCGGCGCAACGCAGCCTCGAGGAGACCAAGGCCTCCTTCGCCGAACTGGAAAAGCGCATGCGGGAGGCCTTCGCCAACGCCGCGCAGAGCCAACTGACGCAGAGCCGCGAGCAGTTCATCGGCATGGCGGAGCAGAAGTTCGCGCCTTTCAAAAGCCAGCTCGACGAACTGACGCGGACCAACAACGAGCTCAAGGGCTCCCTCAAGACCAGCAACGAACGCTCCGAGAAAGTCGCCGAAGAAGCCCGCAAGCTGGCCGCCGCCATGACCTCCACCAACAAGCAGGGAAGCTGGGGCGAGCTGCAGCTTTCCCGCGTCGCCGAACTGACCGGCATGCTGGAGCACGTCGACTTCGAGACCCAGACCTCGACCGCCTCCGAGCAGGGCAACCTGCGTCCGGACATGGTGATCTCGCTTCCCGGCGGGCGAAAGATCGTCGTGGACGCCAAGGCGCCGACCAAGTCCTACATCGAGGCGAGCCAGGCCCCGACCGAAGCGGAACGCGCCCGCCTGCTCGCCGATTTCGCGGAGAAGCTCGCGGAACACGCCAAGAAGCTCGGCGCCAAGGAATATTGGAACCAGTACAAGCCCTCGCCGGAATTCGTGATCCTCTTCCTTCCGAGCGAAGCGCTCTTCAGCACCGCCCTGCAGGTCGACCCGCTGCTGATCGAGAACGCCTGGGGCCAGAAGGTCGTCATCGCGACCCCGACCACCCTGCTCTCCGTGCTTCGCACCATCGCGCACTCGTGGGACCGGGTCGAGGTCGAGCAGCGCGCGGACAAGGTCATCGAGATCGCCGAGCGCCTCCACGACGGCGTGCGCATCGCCAGCGATCACTTCGCCGACGCCGGCGGCAGCCTCAACAAGGCCGTCAAAGAATATAACGCCACGCTCGACACCTTGCGTTCGCGCGTCTTCAACAACGCCGAGAAACTGATCGCCGAAGGCGAGCGGATGAAGGCCGAGCGCCAGCTCAAGGACGGCGCCACCATCGACATCCACGCCCACGAGACCCTGCCGGACGTGAAGCGTACGCGCCGCGGGCCGAAGGAACTGCCGGGGGACGAAGTCCCGCCCTCGGCGTGACGGAAAGTCCTGCTGGTGGAGCCGATGAGGTTCGAACTCACGGCCTCGTCATTGCGAACGACGCGCTCTACCAACTGAGCTACGGCCCCAAACAGCAGGAGGGTTAGGGAAGCCGTCCCCGCTGGGTCGGTCAAGGTTTAGATACCTGTCGCCTTGCTTCGGCGTGGTTTAGCCCTAGGTTCGACGGTCCTGATCACCATGCGCGTAGCCAAAGAAACCGTCGTCGCCATCGAATACACCCTGAAGGACGACCAGGGCAACATCATCGACGCCTCCGGCGAGCGCGGCCCGATGGAGTACCTCCATGGCGCCCAGAACATCATCCCGGGCCTCGAGCAGGGCGTCGAAGGCCTCGCCGCCGGCGACACCAAGAGCGTCGTCGTCCCCCCGCAGCTCGGCTACGGCGAGTACAGCGAGAAGCTCCTCCAGCAGGTCCCCCTTTCGGCCTTCGGCGCGAACACCCCGCAGGTCGGCATGCGCTTCCACGCCGAGACCAACCTCGGCATGCGCGTCCTCACGATCAAGAAGATCGAGGGCGAGGAAGTGACGCTCGACGGCAACCATGAGCTCGCCGGCAAGACCCTGCACTTCGACATCAAGGTCGTCGCCGTCCGCGCGGCCGAACTCACCGAACTCTCCCACGGCCACCCGCACCAGTCGGGCGGTTGCTGCGGCGGCGGCGGTTGCGGCTCCGGCGAAGGTTCCGGCGGCGGCTGCTGTTCCTCCGAAGAAGGCTCGGAAGGCGGTTGCTGCTCCACCGAACAGCCCGCGCAGAAGAGCGAAGGCGGCTGCGGTTCCGGCGGTTGCGGCTGCTCGCACTGAGCCCCGCGCCGACGCCCGTTCCCAGACCCCGGCGCGCCGGGGT
>RGES01000132.1 GCA_009917805.1 Verrucomicrobiota bacterium | reverse complement strand
GATCAACGGCCGCAGCGCCATCGGCTGGGACGAGAAGTTCGCCCTCGACGTCTGGTACGTCGACCACCGCTCCTTCTGGCTAGACATGAAGATCGTCTTCCTGACCTTCTTCAAGGTGCTCGCGCGAAGCGGCGCCGAAAGGGAGCGCGGCGATCCGCCGCTGGAGGAGTTCCGAGGCTGACCGACATGAAGGCTTTCATCGCAAAAATCCTCGGCCGTTTCGGCTACTCCCTCACCCGGCACAGTTCGCTGGCGGCGCTTAATGCCGCCGCCGCACGTGGCCGTGACCTGGATTTCCTCGCGGCGATGCCGCCGGCGCACGTTGCGGAACTGCTCGCCTTGCTCCCGCAGTCTCAGTCGCAGCTACGCCAAGACCTCTTCGTGCTCTCCGAGCTCGGCTTCAAGCGAGGCGGGCACTTCGTGGAATTCGGCGCCGCCAGCGGCAAGGAGCTCAGCAACACCTGGCTGCTGGAGAAGCAGTTCGGCTGGTCCGGCATCCTCGCCGAACCCGCGAAGTGTTGGCATGAACGTCTGGCAGCCAACCGCAACTGCGCGGTCGAGCACCGCTGCGTCTGGAAGTCCACCGGAGACAGGCTGGACTTTTCCGAGGCCAGGGAGGCCGAAATCTCCACCCTCACCTTATTCAAGGAGGGCGACCAGCATGCGGTCGCCCGGCGCGCTTCGCGGCGTTATCAGGTCGAGACCATCTCGCTTGCCGACTTGCTTGCCGCCCATGCGGGTCCGGCCCAGCCCGATTACCTTTCCATCGATACGGAGGGCAGCGAATTCGAGATCCTGGAGGCCTTCGATTTCCAGCTTCACCCCTTCAAGGTGATCACCTGCGAGCACAACTTCACCCCGGCTCGCGAGAAGATCCACGCCCTCCTGACGGCGGCGGGATACGTCCGGAAGTACGAGAAAATCTCCGACTTCGACGATTGGTACGTCCGGATTTAGGGGCGGCGACTTAGCGCATCAGGGTCCAGCAGGCGCTCAGAGGCTCCGTCAGAAAAGCGCGAGCAAACCACTTGATGGCCTTGGCGTGCTCGCCGTTCTTGCGAAATGCCGAAATCGCCGGGGCTAGGCAATGCCGCACCAATCGTCCACGGCTCATGTGCTTACGCAGTTCCCAGGCTCGAGACGCCAAGCCCGCGTATTTGTCCGAATCAAAGCTCTCTTTGGCCTGCAGTCCCATGAGCGACGGCATGAACGCAGCCTCTTCTTTCTCTGAAAGTCCGAAAGTCATGACGTCTGCCGCCGTTAGCGGACCGCGAAGGCCATCAATAGGATCAGGCATCCCTGAGGTTCGCCTCCGATGTGCGCACACGGCTGCGAGAGCTCCCATGGTTTGTTCATTCCGGAGCCGGTGGGTTAGGCTATCAGGGTGGATACGATAGAGCGTCAGGACTTCCGGCAAATTCGCCAAGGGATGCATCTCCGAAAGCCGAAGCCACAGATCGTAATCTTCGGCGCCCAACTTGAAGGCCGCACGATAGCCTCCGGCCGCCATCGCCATCGACTTGCGGAGCATGACTGCAGGTTGCGCCAACGGGTTGCCGTTTTCCAGAGCCATAGCCACCTGGCCCGGATTCGAGGGGAATTCTTGAGTGCGAAGCTCGCCGGCCTCGTCGCTGAAATACGTGATATGGCTTCCCACTACGGCGACTTCCGGGTTTGCCTGAAGATAGGCGACTTGCTTAGACAGGCGATCGGGTTTGGCGATGTCATCGGCATCCAAAAAGGCCACGAATTCCCCTTCGGCGACTTGTAGGCCGAGATTGCGCGCCGAGACGACTCCGGCGTTTTCCTGCGTCCGGATGACCACGCGCTTATCATGGGAGAAGCTCGCCGCAATTCGCCTGGAACCATCGGTAGACCCATCGTCAATGATGATGAGTTCGAAGTTCAAGCAATCCTGGGCCAAGATGCTTTCAATGGCCTGTTTCAAATGCCGTTCACCGTTCCACACGGGAATGACGACGGAAACCTGAGGCTGGCCCATGTAGCTATGCAATTCCGCCCCGCTTGAGCCGTCCATCCCTAAGTCGCCTCAAGCTTGCAGCCAGCCGGCGGGGCGGAGGTCGCGGGTATCCAGTCCGCTTGCCGGCTGAAACCAGCGTGCCGGCGTCACCACAACTTTGTCTTGGCGTGGGTTTAGCCAGGCGCCCCACCAAGAAAAACTACTGTTGGCCGTGATATGGTGCGTGCAGCGCGACATAAGCATGAGGTCCTGGAGGGGAGTCTTGGTCTGCTCGGAGATGAAGCGCGTCTCTGCCGGCAATGGAAGGTGTGCACGCACCCAGACCGTGTCGTCGGTGAAGACGCAGACCGGGAAGGACTGGCCCGTGCGTTCAGCCACCAGGCGAAGGGCCTTTTCATAATAAGACGCATCCAGAAGACCATGGATGGCCATCGTTGCTGGATTGGCATAATCTCCGCGCCGGACATGCAATGATACGCACGGCCCCGAGGGGATCAGTCGCTGGGTTATATCTAAAGCCTGACTCTCTGAAGGTTCGATCTACTCCGAGAAGTGAGTTGATGAAATTGCGGATACGTCCGTTGCGCCGGGGTGCGGGGCCTTCGGTTATCAGTTCCAGAGGCTCACGAAGTCGAAAGGCATCTAGGCAGTAGGCTCGCTCTCCGGATGCTCGGAGCGGCCTGATATCGAGTGCAAGCCGAGAGGAAGTGCGCGCCGCCGTGGCACGAGCAGCGGCATATTGGAACATCTGATTCCCCAAGCCACCCTCCAGCGCGACGACGATCTTGTTCATGCATTTTTCACGCCCAACTTATTCAGCGCTGGATCCTGCCTGAGCGGGAGCTCCACGGGCGCGCCGCCGTTCTGCGCGGACTGATAGAGGGCGAGGATGAGTTCGACTGCCTTGCGGCCTTCGGCGCCGTTGACGGCGGGCTGCTTGCCTGCGCGGATGGCGGCGATGGCTTCTTCGAGATTGGAGCGATGCCACGCGTGGCCGATGGCCTTCGGGTCGTTGGCGCCCGCGCCGCCGCCTTCGGTCGCCGGAGCGAGGACCGTGGCGTCGGCCGGCAGGGGCTTTTCGAATTCGAAAGCGGTCAGCTTATCGTCGCGGAGGACGGCGGCGCCGGTCGTGCCGTGGATACGGATCTCGGCCGGGAAGCCGGTCGCGGACCAGCAGGCGGTCGAGCTGGCGAGCGTGGCGCGGCAGCCGTTGGCGAATTCGATCCAGCCGGTGGCGATGTCTTCGACCTCGATGCCGGCGTGGGCGACGAGACCCGCGGTGGCGGAGACGCGCTTGGGCGCGCCGAGGAACCAGAGCAGCAGGTCGACGGTGTGGATGCCTTGGTTCATGACGGCGCCGCCGCCGTCGAGGGCGAACGTGCCGCGCCAGGCGGCGGAGTCATAATAGGCCTGGGTGCGCCACCAGGGGATGAGCGCACCAGCCAAGGTCAGCTGGCCGAAGCGACCCGCGTCGAGGGCGGCCTTGAGCGCGACCGCGCCGGCGCCGAAGCGGCGGGGCAGGATACCGGCGACGGTGACGCCGGCCTTCGCGCACGCGGCGGTGAGTTCGTCGCAACGGGCGAGGGTGACTTCGAGCGGCTTCTCGACCACGACATGCTTGCCCGCCTTCGCGCAGGCGAGGGCGGGGGCGAGGTGGTCGCCGCTGGGCGTGCAGAGGCAGACGATGTCGACCTCGGAGTTGGCCAGGAGCGCCTCAGGCGTCTCGGCGAAAGCGATGCCGTGCTTGGCCGCGAAGTCGCGACCCTTGGCCGGGGAACGGTTATAAGCGGCGACGAGCTTCGCGCCGCCGATCTCGGCGAGCGCCTTCGCATGGAACTCGGCGATCATGCCGGTTCCCCAGATGCCGAAACCAAGGGGCCGTGAGGTTGCTCAGGCCTCCCGAGCGGCTAGCGTGGGCTGGCCGCCATGAGTCCCCTCGACAAAGGATATTACTCGGAACAGGAGCTTGCGCAGCTGGGCTTCGGCGCCTTCGGCGTGGACGTGAAGGTCTCCCGCAACTGCGCGATCATCGGGGCGAAAAATGTCCGGCTCGGCAGCCATGTGCGGATCGACGACTATGTGGTCATCTCGGCGGCTTCGGGCAGTCTTCAGCTTGGGAGTTATATCCACATCGCCGCCGGAGTTTATCTGGGATGCGCGGGCGGGGTGACCCTGGAGGATTTCACGGCGATCTCCCACGGTACAAAGGTCTATTCGGCCTCCGATGACTACAGCGGGGCCGCCCTGACCAATCCGACCGTCCCGAAGAAATACCTGAACGTCGACGTGGCTCCCGTCGCCCTCGGCCGACACGCCATCATCGGCGCCGGCAGCATCGTATTGCCAGGAGCCACGCTGGGAGAAGGCAC
>RGES01000131.1 GCA_009917805.1 Verrucomicrobiota bacterium | reverse complement strand
CGATGACGGCGGTGGCCTTGACCATGTCGCGGGCTTCGATGGCGACGAGGGCGCGGCGGGCGAGGGCGGAACCCTTGGCTTCCTTGATGCGCTCCTTGAGGCCGGCGTTGGAAAGGCTCGGCGCGCCGAGGTTACGGTCGGCGGCGTCGAGGTCGGACAGGGCCTTGTCGATGGATTCGGCCGTACCCTGACGGATCAGGCTTTCGGCGGAAGAGACGACGTCGCCCTGCTTGCCGATCGAATCGGCGTTGGCCTTGGCGAGGCGGCTGACCTCTTCCTTGGCGGCGGAAGCGCCACCGGCGTCACGGGCGACGGTGACTTCCTGCTTGGCGAGGGCGATGCGCTCGCGCAGTCCCTGCGCGGCGGGAGCGGTGTTCGCGGCGAGGGCGCCGGCGGCGGCGTCGAGCTGGTCGATGGCGGCCTTATGGTCGCCGGCGGCGGACTTCTTGCGGGCTTCCTCCACGTACTTTTCGACCTGCGCGAAGAGCTTGTCGTTGGCCGCGGCTTCGTCGGCCGTCACGGCCGGAGCGGAAGCGTCGGCCTTGGGGGCGTCGGGCTTGGGAGCATCCTTGGCGGCAGCGGCGGCTTCGGCGGCCTTCTTGGCGGCTTCGGCGGCGGCGATTTCGTCGTTCACGGTCTTGAGGGCTTCGGTCGCGCCGAGATCCTTGGCGTCGAGGGCGAGGATCGCCTCATACTTGGCCTTGGCGGCCTGCAGGTTGCCTTCGTCACGGGCCTTCAGGGCCTCGGCGAGGAGCTGAGGCTTACGCGCGGCGGCATCGCCGTCCTGGGCGACGAGCGAGCCGGCGGCGAGGGCCAGGGCGAGGGCTGCCCAGGCAAGCTGCGAACGGTGGAGATTTTTCATAGGTGGGGGCGTTGAAAATTATTTCTTGGAGTTGGTTGCCTTGGTGGCGGGAGGGGGAGTGACGGTCTTCGGCTTCACGACGGGAGGCGGAGGCGCCGGGACGGTAAGCGTCTGCGGGTCAGAGGTCAGTTTCTTCGGCTTCTTGGGGTTAAGAGCGAAGGTTTTGTCAAAACTCACGCTCTTGTTCGGCAAGTCAATGCCTTTGACCACATAATGGGCCCCGTTGAGGTTAAACTTATCCCCAACGGCGTGCAGCGTCAGGCTCCAGGCCGGATCGGTGGGGGAGCTGAGGACGATGTCCGTGCGAGCGGTGAACTCCGTCGGCTTCTCGTCGTCGATCTCGACGATCTGACCGAACTGGCGGTCGTCGACGGTCAGGAGATTACGGGTGAACGGGATGCCATCGGCGTCCTTGCCCTTGACGACCTTGAAGGACTTGAGGGTCAGGTAGGGGGCTTCCGCGATCGGCTTGTTCAGCTTGCAGTCATCGATGTACTGCTTGGTCTTCACGTTCTTGAGCGTGAAGACGCGGTCTTCCTCCTTCTTGCCGGGAGCCAAGGTGGTCTGCACCAGCATGAAGGTGTAGGTCGGATGGCCGACGGAGACCAGGGCGACGCCGAAAGGAGGCATCTCCTCGGCCTTGCGGCTGCGCGGGACGTAATCCTTCAGCGCCTTGTCCCAGACGACGTCGATCGTCGTGAAGAGGTCGTAATCCCAGTTGTCGTCGTTCTCGTCCGGGGTCGGCCAGTCCTTGACGTTGTCGTCAAGGGAGGCGCGGGGGGTCGCAGGATAGGCTTCGCCATTGGGGGCGGCATCCTTGAGGAGCTTGATGGCGGCGGCCTTGCCGTCTTCGTCAGGCACGATGGGCGCCACCAGTCCGGGCGTGAGGTATACCACGGCTCCGGCGACGAGCAGGAGCGCGCCGAGGATGACGAGGATGATGTCCTTGCGGGAATTCATGTCCGGGATGCTTTATTTCTTGGGTTCGCCTTCGGCGCCGGCCGCGGGCTTCTCCTCGGGGATGGAAAGGTAGTCGATCTGCACGACGAAAGCGGAAAGCTTGCGGGGCACGACGAGGACGCGCTGGTCGACCTGCGGAGCGGCGGGCTTGGCGCCGTTGGCGGCGACAGGCTCTTCGGCGCCGAAGAAACCGCCGAGCAAGGCCGGGGCGGCGGCCGGAGCGGCGGCGCCCGGAGCGGCGGCCGGGGCGGCGGCGGCGGAAAGGAGCTTCTCGACATCCTTGGAAGCCAGGCCGACGTCGATCGTCGTGATGGCCACGGGGCGTCCGGAATTACGGATCCGATTCACGAACGTACGGAGGGTCGGCGTGTAACCGACGAAACGGACGCGGAAGGAAAGCGATTCGACGAGGCCGCGGCGGTCGAAGGTGCGGGTGGGCAGGAACTCGTCGATTTCGTTCTTGGAGCCGTCCGCGTCAGGGACGTAGGTGCCGGCGCCGGGCTTGCCTTCGGGAATCTGGACGAACGTCTCGATCGGCTCGCGGTCGACGGATTCGATGAGCAAAGGCGAACCGGGCGGACGGGATTCGGCGAGCTGACGCACGATGAAGTCGATGATCTGGCGCTGCTGGTCGACCTTCTGGAAATCGCGCTTGGGGGAAGTGCCTTGGTTATGGATGTAACGATGGAAGCCGAAGGCGGTCGGATCGTTCGGCATCAGCTTGATGCCCTGGTCGGCGGCGAGCTTGCGCCAGCCGTCGACGGACTCGCGCAGGAGCGCGCTCAGTTCGGCGGAATTCGCGGTGGCCTTGCCCTTGATGGCGAGGTCCGGGTTGCCGGCGATCGCGGCACGCAGCGAAGCGAGGTGGGCTTCGAGCTCCTTCACGTCCGAGGCGGCGGCATCGACGTTCTTGTCGTTGAGCGAGACCGGCGCGGCGCCGGGGACGAACTCATGCCCGCGGAGCAAGGCGGCCTGCTCCTTGCGGGCGCGGTCGAGCTGGAGCGCGGAAGAGGTGCTGCCGCGGAAGGCCAGGAAAGCCATGACGCAGCCGGCGATGAACAGCCCGGCGATCGCGATGAGCGCGAGGTTGAAGCCGAGGTTTTTCTTGAAATTCTGCATGGCTTAGAGGGCCTTGTCCTTGTGGATGACGAGGGTGAGGGTCGCCTTCGGCGTGATGCGGATCTCCGTCTTGTTGTCGGCGGCCTTCGTGGTCTGTTCGGTGACGACGATCTCGTTCTCCGGGACGGCGCTCACGTAGGGAGACTTGCGGACGGCTTCCAGCAGGCGGCCGATATGGGTCCGCTCGGCGCCGGAACGATAGCGAGGTTCGTCGAACGGGACTTCGGCGAAGAGGAAGCGGACGGAAATCACGACCTTGGTGACCACGACCGGCGCGGGGGCCGGCTGGCCATCGACGGCCGGAGCGGCCGGAAGGGTCTCATACTTCACGTGCATCTCTTCGATCCAGGTGTTCTTGAGCGTGCCGACGCGGGCCTGGAGGTCGCCCAGGAAGGCGGGCCAGTTCGAGCGATTGAGGACGACCTGCTCGATCTCCTTGGTCTTGGCGGCGAGCTCGGCGGCCTTCTTGCGCGATTCTTCGATCGCGGTCCGGCGGCCGGAAAGCTCGAGCTTCTTGTCCCCGATGACCTTGAACTGTTCCTGATTCCAACCTTCGGAGGAAGCGAAGGCGAGCCAGACGCAGAAAGGCGCGACGGCGGCGAGCAGGGCGGCGACGAGCAGGCGCGGCTTGCGCGCGTCGAAGGCCTGCTGCGAGGCGATGTCGCGCGGGATGAGGTTGACGCCGATCGGCTGAGGCAGCGTGAGGCGGGCGGCTTCGCCGATCACCTCGGTGATCTGGTACTTGGCGCGCTCGAGCTGCTCGGGATTGATGCCGGCGCCGGGGGTGATGACCGAAGACGGGTCGAAGACTTCGACCGGGAGACGCAGGGTCTCGCAAAGCTGCTCGGAAAGCCCGGGCACCTGGGAGCCGCGGCCGGTGACGAGGATACGGGCGGGCTGGCGGCCGTTGGCGCCACGGCGCACGTTGATCAGGCGACGGTTGATGTCCTGCGCGAGGCGGCGGATGAACGTCTGCGAGTTGGCCTGCAGGACGGCGACCTGCGGGTCGGACTCGGCCAGCTGGACGACGCCGGAGAAGTAGCCGACCTTGATGGCTTCCGAGACGGCGAAGGGCTGGCCGGTGTTGTCGGAGACGCCCTGGGTGAGGAGGTTGCCGCCGATGTTGGTGGCCGACTGGATGTTGACGCCGCTGGGGCCGACGAAGCTGAGCGTGGTCGAACGGGCGCCGACGTTGATGATGAGGACTTCCTCGGCGGCGGAGCCGCCGGCGAGACGGAAGGCCTGGCTGTCGAGCAGCGGAGCGGCCTGGATCGACATCGGACGCAGTCCCGTCGAAGTGACCATGGTCGCGATCTTGGTCGCGATCTCGGTACGGAGCGCGAAGAGCAGCACTTCCGCTTCGACGCCGTCGGAAGCCATCAGCTGGCTGTCCCAGATGACTTCGTTGAGCGGGTAAGGGATGGCGTTCTGGGCTTCGAAGGCGACGATCTGGGCCTGGCGGGCGCGCTC
>RGES01000014.1 GCA_009917805.1 Verrucomicrobiota bacterium | reverse complement strand
GAGAAGGTCGCCCATAAGGACGTCAAGCTGCGCACGTTCATCTCGCAGGAGAAGAACCGCATGCAGATGGCCTCGCACGTCTACGACATCTCCTACGGCACGGTGCGCGAAGGCGACACGCTCGTCTGCGTCGACGACTCGATCGTCCGCGGCACGACCCTCCGCCAGTCGATCCTCCGCATCCTGGCCCGCCCGAACCCGAAGCGCATCGTCATCGCGTCGACGGCCCCGCAGATCCGCTACCCGGACTGCTACGGCATCGACATGTCCGAGATGGGCAAGTTCCTCGCTTTCCAGGCCGCCGTCGCGCTGTGCAAGGACCGCGGCATGACCGACCTGCTCCGCGAAGTCTACGAAGACTGCGTCGCGCAGTCCAAGAAGCCGACGAAGGAGATGAAGAACCACGTGAAGCGGATCTACGACGCCTTCACCGAGGCGGAGATCGCCGCCAAGGCGGCCGAGCTCGTGTATCCTTCGAAGAGCACCTGGAAGGGCGAGCTGGTCCTGGTCTTCCAGAAGATCGCGTCGCTGCACAAGGCCTGCCCGAAGAGCCGCGGCGACTGGTATTTCACCGGCGACTACCCGACCCCGGGCGGTCTCGGCGTGCTCAACCAGGCCTACATCAACTACTGGGAGAAGCGCGAAGGCCGCTCCTACTGATCAGGCGTAGAGCCTGAACGGGGCGGTGCGGGCGCGGAAAGCCGCGGCGTCCCCGTCCCAGCGCGCCATCCAGCGGGCGAGGTCGATGCGCGCGCCTTGCGTGCGCAGCTCCTCGAAGAAGGCCTCGCTGCCGAGGTGCTTGATGAAGAGCTCGCGCTTGGAGCCGGTGAGCCCGGCGAACGGGTTCGGCGCCCAGACGCAGGCTTGGCGCAGCATGTGCAGCGAGATCGCGGTGGGGCGCAGCTTCGGCCAGTCGCCGACGCCCACATAGACGCCCTGCGTGCCGTCGGCCATCTGCTGCGGCTGCAGCACGAGCCCGGGCACGGCGTTGCCGAACGCGGCGACGAGATCCGCGGCCTTGCGCCGAGGATAGGTGAGGAAGCGGAAATTCTGGCCGGGGCCGGTGCTGTGGCTGAAGCCCGAATCCATGGCGCCCAATCCGGTCATCGCGTATCCGAGCGCGGCCTTCGCGTTGTCGATCTTCGGGGAGGTCGGCACCCAGTTCAGGCCGGTGAGGTTCCAGGTCATCGAGCGACGCCAGCCGCGCAGCGCGACGACGTCGAGCGTGCCGCGGCGACGCGTGGCTTCGTCGAGCTCGAGGACGCCCGGCGTGGCCACGGCCCAGCGCGCGATCTCGCCGATGGTCAGGCCGTGCACGTAAGGGGTCTCGTAGGCGCCCACGTAGCTGCGCCACTTGCGGTCCAGGAAGGGTCCGTCGACTTTTTCGCCCCCGAGCGGGTTCGGGCGGTCGAGGACGATCACGCGCACGGGGCGCGGCAGCGAGAAGCATGCCTCGATCACGTAACGCATGCAGCTGATGTAAGTGTAGGAGCGGGCGCCGATGTCCTGGAAGTCGATGAGGATGACGTCGAGGCCGGCCAGCATCTCCGGCGTCGGACGACGCGTCGCGCCATAGAGCGAATAGATCGGCAGGCCGGTGCGCGCATCCTTCGCGTGGCCGACGGCGACGTCGGCCGCGGCGACGCCGTCGATGCCGTGCTCGGGGCCGAAGAGCTTGGTGAGCTGGACGCCGGGAGCGCGCGCGAGGACGTCGACGGTGCGCTGGCCGAGGCCGTTGACGCCGGCGCGGTGCGTCACGAGTCCGCAGCGCAGGCCTTTGATCCGGGCGAAGCCTTCGGCGGCGAGGACGTCGATGCCCAGCATGACCTTGCCCGCGATCGGCGGGGCCGGCGTCGGCGCGACGGGCGCAGGCCCGACGGAGCCGCCGCCACCGCCGCCGGCGCAACCGGAAAGAGCGACGGCGCCCAGCGAACCCAGGGCGGTGAGGTGAAGAAACTCGCGACGGTCCATGGGGTGCAGTGGCGGCCATCATCGGCGGTTTGCCGAAGGGTTCAAAGTCCGAATTCGAAAATCCGTTTGCAGGCGAGGGGCGGCGCCGACACCTTCCCGTCATGCGCGTCGCCCTCCTCGGTTCCGGTCGCGGCTCCAACGCCGATGCGGTCCTTCGCGCCCAAGCCGAGGGTCGTCTCGGCAAGGCCAAGGTGGCCGGGATCTGGTGCGACGTCCCGACCTGCAAGATGCTCGAGCTGGGCCCGAAGTACGGCGTCCCCGCCAAGTTCCTGGAGACCGGCCCCTTCAAGACGAAGTTCTCTCCGGAACGCGAACAAGCCTGGGCCGACGACCTCAAGGCCGCGAAAGTCGACCTGGTCGTCCTCGCCGGCTTCATGCGCGTGATCAAGGCGCCCCTGCTCGACGCCTTCGCCGGACGGATCATCAACCTCCACCCGAGCCTCCTGCCGGCCTTCCCCGGACTGGACGGCATCGGACAGGCTTGGAACGCGGGCGTCCCCGAAGCCGGCTGCACCGTCCACTGGGTCAACGCCGAGATCGACGGCGGGGCCCACCTCGGCCAGACCCGCGTGCCCCGCACGGCCACGGACACCCTCGAGTCCTTCGCCGACAAGATCCATGCCGCCGAGCACGCCCTGCTTCCGGCCGTGATCGCCCGCCTGAGCGAGACCCTTTCCTGATGATCGAACTGAAGTGCCCCATCCACGAAGACATGGTCCAGCCGCTGGAGGACCATTTCTGCGAACTGACCCGTTCGTCGTGGATGCTCTTCCATGAAGGCCCGGGCAAGCCCCACTTCGTGATGGGCTATTTCGACACCAAGGCCGAAGCCGACGAAGCGTGGTCGGGTCTGCGCAAGGCCTTCAAGAAACTCCCCGAGGCCTATGACGAGACCGTCATGGCCGACAAAGACTGGAAGGAGGCCTATAAGGAACACCTCAAGCCTTGGGATCACGGCCGGCTGCACTGGGTCCCCGCCTGGATGCGCGGCAAGCATGCCGTCCCCGCCGACGCCGCGGTGATCTGGTTCGACGCCGGCCTGGCCTTTGGTACCGGCGACCACCCGACGACCCGCCTCTGCGCGATCCGCATGATGGATTTCCTCGAGACCCACCCGGCCGCGAAGGTGTCCGTCACCGACGCGGGCTGCGGCTCGGGCATCCTCGCCCTTTCCGCCGCCAAGCTCGGCTGCGGCCGTATCGCCGGCTTCGACCGCGATCCGGAATCCGTGCGCGTCAGCATCGCCAACCGCGAAGAGAACGGCATCGCCGACGACGCCGTCGCCTTCCATCACGCCGGCCTCGAGGAAGGCTTCCGCCTCACCGGCCGGGCCGACGTCGTGCTCGCGAATATCATCAGCGACGTCCTCTGCATCTACGCCGACAACCTCGTCGACTCCGTGAGCCCGGGCGGCGTGCTCGCCCTGAGCGGCATCCTCGCGAAGGAACAAGATTCCGTCCGCGCCCATTTCGAAGCCAAGTGCCGGGAGGCCTGGGGTGACGGCATGAAGTCCGACGGACGCATCATGGGCGAATGGAGCGACGTCGCCCTGTTCCGGCCGCTCTGAGGATTTGCTTCGGGCGACCTTCCCCCTTCCCTCGTCTCATGCCCGACGCCGCCGCCCAACGCATCCGCTACGGACGCATCATCTCGATCCTCTTCGGGGTCTTATGCGTGGGCCTCGGCCTCAACGGCCTCCTGGGCGGCTTCGTCGTCGGCCCGCTCCATGTGCCGGCTCGCTGGGATCCGGCCGTCGTCACTTTCCCGGACGCCCTGCGCGCGGAGTCCTGGTTCTTCATCGCCTACGCGCTGCTGCTGTTCCTTCCTTGGCGTCGGATCGAAAGCCGCAAGGTCTGGAACGGACTCTTTGCGCTCCTCTGCGTCGCCTCCGTGGTCTTCGCCTTCGCGATGATCTGCGAGGTCATGGCCAAGAACTACATCGCGCAGAACGCCCACCTGAAGGCGAAGATCCCCGTCTTCCAGGCGGTGCTGCTCTTCCTCGGCCTCGGCCAGATCCCGATCGAACTGTTCAGCCGCAAGCCCGAGCTGCTCGACTGATCAGAGCGCGGCGATCATCTGGCGCCACGGGAGGAACCAGGGCCAGACGAGGACGATGACCAGAAAAGAGCCGGCGATACCGGCGGGGACTTCGGGGCTGCGGCCGTCGAGCAGCCGTGGCATCGCATAGGCCACCAGCCAGATGGATTTATAAACGATTTGGAAGGCGAGCAGCCACACGAAGCTCGCCGGCCAGAAGACGCCGAGGATCGAGCCTCCCAAGATGGCGAGCCACAGCGACCCGACCAGCATTCGCCACCCGGCGCTTTCCGTGAAGGCGCCTTGATCCGTGAACGAAGGCTTCAACAGGGTGCCAAGTCCGATCGGGACGAGAATCAGGATGTTCGCCCAGAACAGATATACCGCCGACATCGTTCAGAGCGCGGCGTGCAGCGCTTCGGCGCGGCGGATCGCTTCTTCGACCGTCGTCGCGGTGACGGTGATGTGGCCCATCTTGCGGCCCGGGGCGGCCTTGCCCTTGTCGTAAAGGTGCAGCTTGGCGGAAGGGTCCGCGAGGACCTTGGTCCAGTCGGGCTCCCGGCCGTCGCGCCAGACGTCGCCGAGGAGATTGACCATCGCGGAAGGCGCCAGCGGCTTCGTGCCGCCGAGCGGCAGGCCGCACACGGCGCGGACGTGCTGCTCGAACTGGCTGGTCTCGTTGGCGTCGAAGGTCTGATGGCCGCTGTTGTGCGGACGCGGGGCGAGCTCGTTGACGACGATGCGGCCGTCCTTCACGAACATCTCGACGGCGAGCAGGCCGACGAGGCCGATCTTCTCCGCGATGCTGAGCGCCAAGGCGCGGGCCTCGGCGGCGGTCGCGGCGGAGATGCGGGCCGGCGAGATCGACAGGTGCAGGATGTGGTTGCGATGGATATTCTCCGCCGGGTCGTAGACCGCGGTGCGGCCGTCGACGGTGCGGGCGACGAGCACGGAAATCTCCATCTGGAACGGCACCCAGGCTTCGAGGACGCCCACGGCGCCGCCGATCTTATCCCAGGCGGCGGCGAGGTCCGCCTCGGCGGTGGGCAGCTTGACCTGGCCCTTGCCGTCGTAACCGAAATCCGCCGTCTTGAGCACGCAAGGGAAGCCGACGGACTTCACCGCGGCCTGCAGTTCGGCGAGCGAGGACACCACGGCGAAGCTGGCGCAAGGGATGCCCGCGCTCCGGAGGAATTCCTTCTCGCGCCGACGGTTCTGGCAGATCGCCAGGACGTTGGCCGAAGGGTGGCTCGGGACCGATTTCGCGACGTACTCGACGGTCGCCGGCGGGATGTTCTCGAACTCGAGCGTGATGCGTCCGCAGCCTTGGGCGAAACGCGTGAGCGCGGCGGTGTCGCTCCAGTCGGCGGTCACGTGTTCGTCGGCGATGCCGGCGGCGCAGGCGCCCGCGGAAGGATCGAAGGTGCGCACCTTATATCCGAGACGGCGCGCGGCGATGGCGGACATGCGGCCGAGCTGGCCGCCGCCGAGGATGCCGATGGTGCCGCCGGGCTGCAGGGGTCGCTCCATGGCTCAGCGCTGCTTGCCTTTGCGGCCGGGGATCGGGTTATCGAGGACCGCCTTGGTCTGCGCGGCGCGATAATCGTCGAGCTTCTTGGCCAGCTTGGCGTCGGCGAGGGCCAGCACGGCGGCGGCGCCGAGGGCGGCGTTGATGGCGCCGGCGCGGCCGATCGCGAAGGTATGGACCGGGATGCCGGCCGGCATCTGCACGATCGAAAGGAGCGAGTCGATGCCGTCGAGGGACTTGGACTGGACGGGGACGCCCATGACCGGGAGCGAGGTCATCGCGGCGACCATGCCCGGGAGGTGCGCCGCGCCGCCGGCGCCGGCGATGATGACCTTCAGGCCGCGCTTGCGGGCGGCGAGGGCGTAGTCCTTGAGCTTGAGCGGCGTACGGTGCGCGCTGACCACCTCGGCCTCGAAGGCGACGCCGAGTTTCTTGAGCGTGTCGGCGGCGTTGACCATCGTCTCCCAGTCGGACTGTGAGCCCATGATGATACCCACCTGAGGTGCGGAAGAAAGCGCGCGAGCCATGGCCGAAGCGTGGCGAACCCCCGCCCTGCTGTGAAGCCCGAAGCGTAAAAACTACTCCGCGAAAGGCACGTATTCCGGGACCAGGGCGCGCATCCCCTGCTTGCAGGCCTGCCGCTCCAAGGGAAGCAAGGCGCGGACGCGGGTCACGAGCGCCTCGGCCGAATCCGGCGGGACGTGGTCCGCCGCGAAGCGGAAGACGCGCGGATGTTCGGTGGGGCGATACTGCTCCCCTTCGTATTGCAGTTCCTCCACCAGCTTTTCGCCCGGCCGCAGGCCGACGATGCGGATCTCGATGTCGACGTCGGGGCGGAGACCGCTGAGCTCGATGAGCTGCCTGGCCACGTCGACGATCTTCAGGGGCTGGCCCATCTCCAGGACGAGGATGTCGCCGCCGACCCCGAGCGTCGCGCTCTGCAGGACGAGGCCGACGGCCTCGGGGATGGTCATGAAGTAACGCCTGACCTCGGGGTGCGTGACCGTGACCGGCCCGCCCGCCGCGATCTGTCGGCGGAAGATCGGGATGACCGACCCGGAAGACCCGAGGACGTTGCCGAAGCGCACCGCCAGGAAGCTCGTCTTGCCGCCGGCCTGCGCCTGCATGGCGCGGACGACGTGTTCGGCGAGCCGCTTGCTCGCGCCCATGACGTTCGTCGGGTTGACGGCCTTGTCCGAAGAGATGAGCACGAACTTCTTCGCGCCATGTTCCGCGGCGAGCCGGGCGACGACCTCCGTGCCGAGGACGTTGTTCTTGAGGGCCTCGGAAGGCTGCGACTCCATCATCGGCACGTGCTTGTGCGCGGCGGCATGCAGGACGAGCTCCGGCCTGAAGCGGACGAACACCTCGCGCATGCGGTCGGCGTCGGTGACGTCGCCGACGATCGGCGTGATGAGCGCGCCGGCGCCGGCGGCGATCAGCTCCTGTTCGGCCTGATAGAGAAGGACCTCGCACTGGTCGAGCAGGATGAGGCGCGCCGGCGAACGGGCGGCGACCTGGCGGCTGAGTTCGGAGCCGATGCTGCCGCCGGCGCCGGTGACCAGCACGGCCCGCCCCTTCACCATCGCGTCGATGGCCTCGTCGTCGAGCTTCGCCGGCGCGCGGCCGAGGATGTCCTCGACGGAGATCGGCCGGATATCGCTCGCACGGACGCGCCCGCCGGCGAGCTCGGACATCGAGGGCACGACGAGGACGCGCAGATTGCTGGCCGAAGCGAGCGCGCTCACCTCGCGGATCCGGCGCACGGCCGAGGCGGGCAGCGCGAGGATGATTTCCGTGACGCCGTATTTCTCGGCCAGCTCGGGCATGCGCTCCGGCGCCCCGACCACGGGCACGCCGTGGATATGCAGGTTATGCTTGGCGGCGTCGTCATCCAGGAAGCAGACGGGCTCGATGCCGTGGCCTCGGCGGCTCATCAGCTCCGAGGCGAGCTGGGCGCCGGCCTGGCCCGCGCCGACGATCGCGATCCGCTCGACCACGCCTTGGGTCGCCTGCTGCTTGCTCCAGAAGCGCTCGCGGAGCGCGCGGATCGACACGCGGAAGCCGACGAACAGGACCAACGAAAGGTTGAAGTCCACCAGCGTGACGCCGCGGGGCACGCCGAACGCGTGCGCCGGATCGCCGCCGCCGAGAAGGGACGGCAGCACCAAGGCGATGGCCGTCGCGGTGGCGAGCGCGAACCCCATGCGCAGGGCGTCGGGCAGCCGGAAGTAATAGAAGACGCCGCGGAACTGGCCCCAGGCGCCGAGGAGCAGGACCTTGAGGGGTATCAGCCAGAGCAGCGCCTGCGGACGCTGGAGGTGAAGATAAGCCTCGGCGGCCCGCCGCTCGCCGCCGTTGAGTTCTTCGGGGCCGGCGAAGCGCAGCTCATAGGCGAACCAGAGGGAGAGCGCGGCCAGCGCGCCATAGGTCGCGAAGAAGAACGCGGCGCGTTGGAGGCGATGGACCGGGGCAGCCATGGGGTCTCTTGATAATCAGGCCCTCGGGCTTTTATTCAATGACGATACGGAAGCCGAGGGTCCGGCTCTTTTCCCGCTTGAAGACTTCCCGGGGCGACAGGACGGCGGCGCGAGGGGTGAGGATGCTGCCGCCGAACACCGGGGCGCGGGTCTCGCCCGGCCGGGCCTGCGCCCACTCTTCGACGTTGCCGATGAGGTCAAACGCCCCGGAGGCGTTGGCCTCGGCGGTCCCAACCTGGCGGACGTCCGTCCCGCCGGCGTTCTCGACGGTCCATGCCTGCGCGGGAAGCGCTGCTTTGCTCAGGTCGCCCGCCGCGGCGGCGTATTCGGCCAGGGTCGGCAGACGGGCCTTGGCGCCGAGGATCCAGCCGAAGCGGAGCGCGAAGGCCTCGGCCTCCGCGTAGGTCACCGACTCGACCGGATTGGCTTCCCGGCGCGTGGCGCTGGGATTGGCTCCCAGCACGGAAGCATAGAGGCCTTGGGGGATCTCGGTCCGGTAGATCCGCGCGGAAGAGCCCGGGATCGGCCGCAGGTTCTGGTCGATGTGGGCGAGGATGCCGCGGACGGCGGCGCCGTTCGTCATGAGGTATTCCAGTTCCCGGCGCTCGTCGTCTTCCGGCAGGAAGGTGCCGGTGTTGGCCGCGCCGATGCGCCGGGCCTCGGTGACGAGCTCGTCGACCAGGCGGAGGGCTTCGTCGGCGCGACGCGCGCGCAGGGCGGCGCGCAGCTGTTCGCTCCGGGCGCGCAAGGCGCCGATCTCGTCGTGGAAGCGGGCGAAGTTGAGGCGCGTGGCGATCGCGGCCTCCTGCGTGCGGTCGGCGAAGCTGCTCTTCGGGTGATCGGTGAGCAGCTTGGCGAAGGCGTCCACGGCGGCCTGCCAGGCCTGGGTCGCCGCCGGCCACTCGCCCTTCTGCTCGAAGGCCTCGGCTCGGGCGCGATGGGCGAGGATGCCGTTCCACGCTTCGCCGGAAAAGGCCGTCTCGCGCCGCTCCGCCAGCTTCTCGGAACGCCCGAACTCCGTGTTACGCACGTCGCGGTAACGCGCCAGGAAGTCGGTCTCGCAGTCGATGGCCTGGTTGAACTTCACGGCGGCGTCGGCGAACTTGCCGGCGGCGAAAAGCTTCTCCGCCTCGGCTTCCAGCGCGCGCCCCTTCTGCCAAAGCGGGGCCGATTCGAGGCGGCGAAGCCGGGTGTCGAGACGCGCGCGGCGGCCCGGGTCGGCCAGTCCCGAGAACTCCCACTTCGTCTCGATCTCCTGCTCCCAGGCGATGGCTTGGCGGAGCAGCGGGATGGCGGCGGCCTCGTCGGTCTTGGCCAAGGCGAGGGCCTTCGCTTCGGCGGCTTCGGAATCATGCCGCAGCTGTTCGCCGCGGATCAGGTGCAGCCGGCGGCGCAGGGACTGCTGGCGGACGCTGTCGGTGCCCACCGACCGGCGCGCGACGATGTATTCCTCCTGCAGGCGCAGGGCTTCCTCGAGCAACGCGATGTCGGCCTCCTTGAGTTCGAAACGTTCCTGCCGGATCTTCTCGAAGGCGGCTTCCGTCCGGAGCGAGCGCTGGAGGAGTTCTTCGGCGGCCTCGGGCGAGACGACCAGCTCGGACTGACGCGTGCTCCGGCGATCGGACGTGTAGAGCAGCAAGCTGGCGACCCCGAGCGCCAGCAGGACGACGATCAGGACGGGCACCCGGACGCGGAGCCAGACCTCCCCCGCCGAGACCTTGCTCCGCCCGGCTCGCGGATCGGGAGCGGCGACGAAGTCGTTCTTGGGGTTCGAGGGGCCTTGGGTCATGTCAGGGCCGCCAACTTCGGCGCCAGCGGTTTGTTTGCTTTAATAGTTCGTCAGTCTGGTTCATCAAAGTCATACCTTCAATATTGGAAATGGCTCAATTCAAGCGCATCGCCGTCGTCGGCGCCGGCCTCATCGGCGGCTCAATCCTCCTCGCGGCGGCGCGACGCGGCCTGGCCGGTTCGCTCGCCTGCTGGTCGCGCTCGGAAAAATCCCGCGCCGCCCTCCGCGGCTTCGGCGTCGCGGAAGTCTTCGATGACGCGGCCGCCTGCGTGAAGGGCGCCGACCTGGTGATCGTGACGACCCCGGTCGACACCGCCGAAGAAACTTTCCTCGCGATCGCCCCCGGCCTGACCCCGGGCGCCGTGGTGACCGATGCGGGCAGCGTCAAGGGGGCCATCCTGCTCGCCGCCCGTCGACTGCCGTCCGCCAATCCTTTCGTCGGCGCCCACCCGATGGCGGGCGGCGAAAAAGCCGGCGCCGCCCATGCCGCGGCCTCCCTCTTCGAAGGCCGGGTATGCTTCCTCACCCCGACCGGCAGCGAAGACCCCAAGGCCTTGGCGGCCGTCCGCCTCTTCTGGCAGGAGCTGGGCTCGGTGCTGCACGAGACCGATGCGGCGAAGCACGATGAGATCGTCGCCGCGATCAGCCACGTCCCGCATGCCGCCGCTTCGGCCCTCATGCTCGCCGTCCTGGATCAGCCGGGCTTCCGCCGCTTCGCGGTCGGCGCCGGGCTCCGCGATTCGACCCGCATCGCCGCGGGCGAAGAAAACCTCTGGGTCGGCATCATGCTCGCCAACGCCCGCCACACGGCCGCCGGCCTGCGCGACCTCGAACGCCGCGTCGCGGAACTCCGCGCCGCCGTCGAAGCCGCCGACATCCCCGCCCTTCGCCGCCTGCTCGCCGAGGCCCGTGAGGCCCGCCAGAACCTCGACCGGCCCGAATGAGTCCCACGATCGTCATCCGCCCTTTCCAGACGCCCGCCCGCGGCGTCGCCCAGGTGCCGGGTTCGAAGAGCATCACCAACCGCGCCCTGATCCTGGCCGCCCTCGCCGACGGCGAGACGCACTTCACGGGCGCGCTCTTCAGCCGCGATACGCGCATCCTCATCGCCGCCCTGCAGTCGCTCGGCTTCGACGTCTCCGCGGACGAAGCCGCCTGCACGATCCGCATCACCGGCCTCGGCGGCCGCATCCCGAACGCCCGCGCGAAGATCCATGTCGGCAACGCCGGCACGGCCGCCCGGTTCCTCACGGCCTTCCTGGCGCTCGCCCCGGCGGGCTGCTATGAGCTCGATGGCGACGAAGCCATGCGCGCCCGTCCGATGCGCGGCCTGCTCGACGCCCTGACCGCCGGCGGTTGCCGCGCGCTCAAGCCGGATGGTTCGCCCGCGAGCGGCTTCCCGTTCACGCTGCACACGACCGGCAAGCTCGGCCGCCTCGAGGTGGACGCCTCGGCCTCCTCGCAACTCCTTTCCGCCTTGCTGATGGTCCTGCCGCTGTCGGCCGGCGCCTCGGTCAGCATGAAAGGCTCCACGGTCTCCGAACCGTTCGTGGAGATGACGGCCCGCATGTGCGGCCAGTTCGGCCGCCCGCTCGAACGTCTCGCCGATGGCAGCTGGTCCTGCGCCTCCCCCGGCGCCTATGCCGCGCAGCCCGCCTACGCGATCGAGCCGGACGCCACCGCGGCCAGCTACTTCATCGCCCTGCCGGCCGTGACCGGAGCCCGCGCCTCGGTGCGCATCGAAGGCTACGCCGATGGCGGCCTCCAAGGCGATACCGCCTTCGCCAAGGTCGCCGCCGCCTGCGGCGCCACGCTCAAGCCGGCGAACGGCACGCTCGTGACCGAAAGCTGGTCCGCGATCCGCGGCGGCGACTTCGATTTCAACGCCTTCTCCGACACCTTCCTGACCCTCGCGACCATCGCCACGCTCGCCGAGGGTCCGGTCCAGATCCGCGGCATCGCGCATACGCGCAAGCAGGAGACCGACCGCGTGCTCGCGATGGCCACCGAACTGGAACGCCTCGGCATCAAGGTCGCGCCTTCGGCCGCGGAACTGCGCGCCGACGAGACGCTTTCTTCGCTCACCGTGTTCCCGAGCAAGGCGGCGCTACGGCGGGCCGCCGCCGAGGGCCCGGTCACCATCCATACCTATGAAGACCATCGCATGGCGATGAGCTTCGGCGTCCTCGGCAGCTTCGACCTCTTCGGCGACGGCCGGCCCTGGATCGCCATCGAAGATCCGGCCTGCACCGGCAAGACCTTCCCGCATTTCTTCCAGGCGCTCGAAGCGTTGCGCACGAATTTCGTCCGCGTCTCGGTCGACGGCGGCGCCGCCTCCGGCAAGTCGAGCACCAGCCGACGGCTCGCGCAGCTCCATGGCCTGCTGCACGTCGACACCGGCGCGCACTATCGCAGCCTGACCCGCGCGCTGCTCCTGGCCGGCGCCACCGCCGACGATCCGTCTTCGGTCAAAGCGGCGCTCGGCAAGCTGCGCATCGGTTCGCGCATCATCGCCCGCCAAGGCGCCCGCAGCTCCGCCCTCACGCTCGACGGCACGTTGCCCGACGACGCCGACCTGCGCACGCCGGAGGTCAACGCCGCCGTGTCGAAGGTCGCCGCCCTGCCCGCCGTCCGCACGTTCCTCCTGGAATACCAGCGCTCCCAGGTGAAGCTCGCGAGCGATCATGGGTTCGCCGGCGTGGTGATGGAAGGCCGGGACATCGGTTCCGTCGTCCTGCCCGACGCCGAAGTCCGCATCTTCCTCGAGGCCGACGCCGACGCGCGCGCCCAACGTCGAGCCGCCGAAGGGCAGTCCGATCAGGTCACCCAGCGCGACCACCTCGACGCCACGCGCAAGACCGCGCCGATGATCTGCCCGCCGGGAGCCCATCGTCTCGACAACACGCGCAAGCCGCTCGAGCAGGTCGTCGCGGAGATCGGTGAGCTCATCAAGGTCGCCGCCCTGCCCCGATGATCCTCGATTCGAAGAACCTGATCTACAAGGCCGTCTACCACGGCGCCCGGTCGTTCATCGAAGTCTTTTCCACGCTCGAGGTCGAAGGCTGGGAGAACGTGCCCAAGGGCGCCTGCCTGTTCGCGTCCAACCACCAGAGCATGATCGATCCGCCCTTGATCGGTTCGAGCCTCCCTCGGGAGATCTCGTTCATCGCCCGTCGTTCGCTCTTCGACAATCCGCTCTTCGGCTTCGTGATCCGGGCGTGCCATTCCATCCCCGTCGACCGCGGCGAAGCCGACATCGGCGCGATCCGGTCCGCCCTGGGCGCCCTGAAGGCCGGCGACGGCCTGCTGATCTTTCCCGAAGGCACGCGCAGCCATGACGGCGTCATCGCGTCGCCCAAGGCGGGCGCCGGCCTCCTGGCCTGCAAGTCGGGCGTCCCGGTCGTGCCGATCCATATCCGCGGCGCGCGCGACGTGCTGCCGCGGGGCGCCAATTTCCCCGTGGGCTCCGCGCGCATCCGGGTCCGTTTCGGCAAGGCGATGCTGCCGGCGGAATACGATCCGGGGGCGGATCACTCCGACCGTTCGATCGAAGCGTCCCGCCGCATCCTGGAGCGCATCAAGTCGCTCCCGGACTGCGATGACCTCGGGCTCTGAGCCGCCGCCGGCTCAGGAGATGCGCTGCGGCATCACGACGCAGAGGAAATCGTCCTTCAGGCCGCGGATGACGCCGGGGGACATCTCGTCCTTGAATTCGAAATCGATCTCGTCCTCGGTGAGGGCCTTCAGCGGGTCGGTGATGTACTGCGGGTTGAAGGCGATGTTCACGTCCGGGCCTTCGTACTTCACGGCGATGGGTTCGTGCGCGTCGCCGCTTTCCGACTTCGCGGAGATCTCCAGGTTCTGCGACTTCTTGGTGACCGTCATGCGGATCGTGTTGTTGCGATCGTCGGTCATGAGCGCGGCGCGGTTGACGCTCTCGAGGAACTTCTCGCGCTCGAGGCGGACCTTCGAGCCGGCGTCCTTCGGGATGACCTGACGGTAGTTCGGGTAGTTGCCTTCGACGACCTTGGAGACCAGCTGGATGCGGTCCACGAGGCCTTCTTCGTTCTTCGGGATGTCGATGGTGAAGCCGACCTGGCGCTCGTTATGCGAGACATGGGCTTCGCCGCCGGCCTTGAGCAGGCGCATCAGTTCGATGATGGTGCGGGCAGGCAGGATGAGCGCGAGGGTCTTGTCGGTGCCGGCGATCTTGCGTTCGCACTTGGCGAGGCGTCGGCCGTCGGTGGCGACGACGGTCAGCTTGCCTTCGGAGAATTCGAAGAAGACGCCGTTCAGGATGTAACGGTTCTCGTCGGAAGACTGCGCGTAGCTCACCTTGCGGAGCATGTCGCCCAGGTCGTCCTGGTTGATCGAGATGGTCGGCTGGCCGGCGAAATTGGAGATCGGCGGGAACTGATCGGCCGGGAGGCCGGCGATCTGGAAGACCGAGCTGCCGGAGGTGATCTTCACGCGGTCCTTGCCGGTGAGTTCCACGATGGTGTCGCTGCTCGACAGGGCGCGGATGATCGGGACGAGCTTCTTGACCGGCAGGGTGATACGACCCGGCGAAGAAACGGAAGCCTTGATGCGGCAGCAGATGCCCAGGTCGAGGTTCGTGGTGGTCAGGGTGACGGTATCGCCTTCGGCTTCGATCAGCACGTTCTGCAGGATCGGCATCGTCGCGCGGTTGCCGACGACGTTCGTCACGCTGGAGAGGCCGTTGAAAAAGTGATTCCGGTTAACCTTGAACTTCATGATGACCGAAGAATTGAGGACAGGCAGGGGGTGAGGCAACCCCTCATTGCCCACATACCGGGACTCTCTGTATCTGGTTACTCTTCATTTATAAATACCAGTAGCATCAGCAGGCGTCGGAATCCCGTGTACAGTTCCGCAAGCCTCTGATGAGCGGACTTATCGGCGGCCGGACCGGCTGTGTGTCCGGGGTGAATAAGTCCTCGGTTGTTCACATGCGACCAGACCAACCGATGCTTCACGGTCTATTCACACCTTGGACACCGGCTCGTCGTCGTCGTCCGGAGCCGGGTCCATCTCGCTCTTCTTGAGCAGGAAGATATGACGGAAGATGCTGTAGCTGATATAACCCAGGAAGATGGCCGGGAAGGAATACTGGGGGCGCCAAAGCACCACCGCGACGATGACGATGATGAGGATGAACCCGCGGGCCTTGGCCTGAGCCGACCAATCGACCTTCTTGAAGCTGGGGAAGCGCACATTGCTCACCATCAGGAAGGAGATGATCAGCATCAGCGGGAGGAGGCTCCAGGACCAGGCCTGGACGGCCTCCTCGAAGGGTTTCTGGTCCTTGGCCTCCATGATCTTGGACAAGACCAGCACCAGCGAGGCGATCATGCCCGCGGCGGCCGGCGAGGGCAGGCCCACGAAATCACCGCCGGCGGCGCGTTTTTCATTCCCCGGCACCAGCGGATTGGTCAGGACGTTGAAACGCGCGAGACGCACGCCGGCGCAGAGCAGGTAGATGAACGCCAGCAACCAGGTGACCAGCTGGACGTTGTCGGTGGCCTCCGGCTTGATGACGAGGAAGCAGGCCATGAGGGCCGGGGCGACCCCGAACGAGACGGTGTCCGCGATCGAGTCGAACTCGGCCCCGAACAGGGATTCGCGCTTCGTGGCCCGGGCGACCCGGCCGTCGAAAAGGTCGCAGATACAGGCGAAAAGGATGAACCAGACCGCCATGTTATAGTGCTCCGCCCTGCCTTCGGCGCTGAGCGTGGTGAAGCGCGCCTCGATGCAGTTCTTGATGGCGAGGAACCCGCAGAGCATGTTGCCCGCCGTGAACAGGTTGGGCAGCAGGTAGATCCGCGCCGCTTCTTCCGGCGTCGAATACTGGGGTTTCGGAGGGGGCGTGGTCACGTTTAGGACTTAGGGGGTTCGTCGAGGTATTTCCAGAAGCCGCCTTCTTGTTCGATGCGGGCTTCGTCCTCGGGGAAGGGGAGATGGGAGCGGAAGGCGAAGTCGGCGTAGGTGTGCTTATGCAGCACGTAGTTGGCCATCAGGGAGCCTTCGCTGGCTTCGAAATAGATCCGGAATTCGCCCACGCGGAGGCGGTGGTAGGTGTGGCCGCCGCGGCGCACGGTCCCGAGTTCGGAGCTCCCGCGCAGGAGGTCTTCCGGCGTGAGCGACGTGAACGCCTCGACGACTTCCATCTGCTCCAAGGTGGGCAGCTTCGCGAGCTCGCGCATCGCCTGGTCGCTGAAGTTCACTTGATACATCGGTCCCAGCATCCAACGCCGCCCCTGCGGCTTCGGCAATCATTCAGTTCGGACGAGACCAACGCGACAGCAGTAAAACCGCCTGTTTTTCGACCAAATCCAACACTTTTTCGAAATCGTCGCTTTCGCCGTAATAAGGATCGGGCAAGGCGATGTCATCCAGGAACAACCGGAGGCGCGAGTGATGCTCCGCCGGGCAGCGGCGACGGAGTTCGCGGAGGTTCAGTTCGTCCGCGGCGAGGATCAGATCGAACGCATGGAAATCCTCGGCATGCACCTGACGGGCGCGGAGCGTCGACAGGTCGTAGCCGCGCGCTTTCGCATGTCGCACCGAACGAGGGTCGGGCGGGTCGCCGATGTGATAGTTTTCCGTGCCTGCGGAATCGAACTCGATGGCCAGTCCGGCCTGCCTGGCCTTGACGCGCAACACCGCCTCCGCCGTCGGCGAGCGACAGATGTTGCCCATGCACACGAGCAGCACGCGTCGAGGCTGTCCGCCCTTGGCCACGGCTCAGACCTTGCCGCCGAAGCTCTGGTGATCGTCCAAGTCGAGGACGTCGAACCAGGTGGTGATGTCTTCGCGTTTGGCGCCGGCGGGGGTAGAGGACTGGTACTCGGTCAGCTTGGCTCGGCCAGCCGGCGCGCTCGGGGCACGCTGTTCATGGAAAGCGCTGAAAGCGGCGATTTCCTGGCCCGAACGGGGGGTCTTGGCATTAGCCATGAGCCAAGCCAAGATCTCTCCGTCTCCTAAACCCTTGTCAATCTGTGCTTTAAGTGCGTCCGCATCGATGCCTAGGAAGTCGAGGACGTTCCGGTCCAGCGAGCAACCGTAGTTATATTCGCCATTTTTACCGGCCTTGGTGGCGCGGGCCTTGTCGATCATTCGGGGAAGAATGACCAGTCCGCCAAGGCGGACGCGGGGGCTGCGAGGGGGGTGCTGGGTAAGGTCGTAGAGATCGTGGGCCATAGGGAGGCCCAACCTAACCCCCCTTCCCTTCTCCGCAAGAAAACAGGACGGCTTGAGGGTTTGCCAAAATGTCACACCTCCCCTTATCTTACCCCTATGTACCCAATGGCAGCCGAGCTCGCCGCCCATCCCCT
>RGES01000130.1 GCA_009917805.1 Verrucomicrobiota bacterium | reverse complement strand
GACCTCTCCCCTCTCGCGTCTCTTCAAGGATGCCAAGCCGCAGGAAGCCGCGATGCTGCCCGGCAACCGCTTCTTCGTCCGCCGGCTCTCCGTCGAGGGCGAGGACGTCCCCGGCCAGGTGAACCTCGCGCTCGAGGCCATCTCCCCGTTCCCGCTCGAGCAGATGCTCGTCGGCTTCGTGACGTCGGCCGACGGCAAGCAGGTGCTCGCGTACGCCGCGCATCGCCGCCGTTTCACCGCGGAAGAAAGCTTCGCCTGGCCCGAAGACTGCCAGGTCGTGCCCGAGTTCCTGGCCCTGTGCGGCCACCGCCCCGCGGCCGACGGCATCGTCGTGCACCGCGGCGACGAACGCCTCACCGCGCTGGCCTGGAAGGCCGGCGAAGAACTGCCCGCCGCGATCGTCGTGGCCGAGCTCGCCGACGCCGACGAAGCCGGCATCGCCCGCGAAGCCGCGGCGCGCGCCGACCTCGCCGCCGACGTCGCGATCGAGAACGTCACCGGCCTCCTCGCCGGGGCGATCGTCGAAGGCGACCTCGTGCTCAAGGGCGAGTTCGCCGGCTCGTTCGTCATCCCCAAGAAGGGCCTGGACGATTCCGACATCCGCGACAGCGACTTCCTCGCCGAGCGCCGCAAGAAGGAACGCCTCAACCTCGTCCTCTGGAACGCCGCCCGCGCCGGCGCGGCCGTGCTCGTCCTCTCGCTCCTCCTGGACATCGCCGGCGTCGTGGTCGGCATGCGCTCGCATTCCCTCGAGGTCGCGAACGAGACCCGCCGTCCGCTCGTCGAGGACATCGAAGCCTCGCAGGCCATCACCTCGCGCATCCTCGAGCTGGGCGTGAAGCGCCTGCTGCCGATCGAGATGCTCGCGCTCGTGAACGAGAAACGCCCGGCCACCGTCGAGTTCACCAACATCCACTGCGAGATCAAGAAGGCCAAGGACAGCGCGATCGCCAAGCCCATGATGACCGTCGACGCCAAGACCCCGAACGCCGGCGACATCTCCGACTTCCTCAAGGGCGTGCAGTCGATGCCGGAGGTCGAGGCCGTGACGAACAGCGAGCCGCGGGTGCGCGAGACCTCCACCACCTTCCGCCTCGAGATCACCTTCAAGCAGGCCGCGCTCCTCAAGGCCGCCGAGACCATCAAACAATGAAACACTTCTTCTTCAGCCTGAAACCCCGCGAGCGTTACATGGCGCTCGTCGCGCTGCTCGTCGCCGCGACCCTGTGGTCGACCGGCGCCTGGGGCCGCGTCCGCGGCGGCTGGGACGACTGGCGCGCCCTCGAGGAGAGCGCGCTCGTCCAGAAGTCGTGGCTCGCGAAGGAGCGGGAGATCCGCAACGCGACCGCGCTCGCCGTGCAGGGGCTCGATTCCGGCCATGGCTACGACCAGGCCAAGCTCGTCGCCGAGGCCGTGAACGCCACCAAGGAGGCCGGCCTCAGCGCCAACACCGAGTCGCCCAAGACCACCAAGGCCGGCAAGTTCGCGATCCACTCGCTCCAGATGAGCTGCCGCAAGGCCGACCTCGCGAGCGTGCTGCGCTTCTACGAAAGCGTGAAGTCGCGCGCCCCGTACCTCGCCGTCGGCAACCTCTCCATGACGGCCGACCGCGGCAGCGCCGGCACCGTCACCTTCAAGGCGACCATCACCGCGTTGGAACTCCTCGGCGAACTGCCGGCCGGAGCGAAGGCGGCGGGCGAGCCGGAAGGGAAGTAAGCGCAGGCGAAGCCTGCGCGGGGTCACGTGGGCAAGGTGAACTGCTGCGAAGCAGAGGCATCGTTACGGGTGGCGGCCTCGGGCGGCGGGAACAGTCATTCGCTCAAAGGGAAACCGGAGACCGGATAATTAGCCGGGGGCATTCAAGGGCCGCCGCAGGGCGGCCGGAGGCAGGGGCGCGACGGTGTCGCGTCCGAAGGAATGAGGGGCAAGGGCGGACGCGTCGCCGACGCGTCCCTACCCTGCTTCGCAGCGGTTCACCATGCCAGCAGTTCCCCCGTGCGACGCAGATGCGTCGCTTAGAAGCGGAAGCTGGAGCTGACTTCGAAGACGGCGGCGATGATCGCGAAGGCGATGAAGCCGACGAACGAGAAGGCGGCGAGGAGCACCGTGGTCGAGATCGTCTGCGAGACCGTGTCGAGCCAGCGATCCAGCTCGGCGCGGTAGGAGCGCGAGATGTCGCGGAGGCCCGGCGCCAGGTTGCCGGTCTGTTCGGAGACGGCGACGCGGTCGAGGAGCAGGCGCGGGAAGTAGCCCGTGCGGGCGAGCGCCTTGGACAGGCTGTCGCCTTCGAGCACGCGGTCGGTGGCCTCGCGGAGCTGCTGGCGGAGGGCGCGGTTCGGGGCGGTCTTCTCGGCGAGGCGGAGGGCTTCGGCGGTCGTGATGCCGTTCTCGAGGAGCACCGCGAGCGTGTGGCAGAAGTTGAGGACCGAGACGCGCATCACGAAGGCGCCGGCGAGCGGCACCTTGAGCAGGAGCGCGTCGGAGGCGATCTTGCCTTCCTCCGTCTTGCGCCAGCGGGCGATGCCGATGACGGCGAGGACGACGGCGACGAAGAAGATCGGGCCGACGACCATGAACGCGCTGGAGAAGTTCATCAGCAGCTTCGTGGAGAGCGGCAGCTTGCCGCCGAGGGAGTCGAGGAGCTTCTGCAGGCGCGGCAGCAGGAAGAGCACGAAGAAGATCACCACCCCGATGGCGACGACGCAGATGAAGAGCGGGTAGGCCATCGCGCTGACCAGCTTGCGGCGGAAGGCGGCCTGCTCCGTGAAGTGCGAGATCAGGCGCTCGAGGACGTCGCGGATGTTGCCCGTGGCTTCGCCGGCGGCGATGAGGTTGAGCGTCTGGCCGTCGAAGACCTTCGGGTAGGCCGTCATCGCGGCCGAGAGGCTCTGGCCTTCGCCGAGCTTGGACCAGATGCCGGCGCAGAGGACGCGCAGGCGGGACTTCTGGAGACGGAGGGCGAGGAGGCGGAGCGATTCGCCCGCGGACATCCCGGAGCGGACCAGGTCGGCCATCGCCTCGAGGAAAGGCAGGCACTCGGCCTGGGTCGGCTCGAGATCCTTGTCGGAAGGACCGCCTTCGCGGACGGCTTCCTTGGCGCGCACGGCGGCGCCGGCTTCCTCGACCTTGACCGGCTTGAGCCCGCGCGCCTGCAGCTTGCGGAGCGCGTCGCGGCGGGTCTGCGATTCGACGGTGCCTTCGGTCACGGCGCCCGCGGCGTCGCGCGCGGTGTAGTTGAAGACGGCCATCGCGGCTTACTCGTTCGAGCTCAGGTTGCGGATCAGCTCGTCGATGGTCGTGAGACCGGCGGCGACCTTGAGCCAGCCGGCCTTGGCGAGGGGGCGCATGCCCTGCTCGATCGCCTTCTCGGTGAGCTCGCGGTTGGAGACGCGGCCGACGATGAGGTCGTGCAGCGGCTTCGGGTGGAAGATCTCGAAGACGCCGACGCGGCCGCGGTAGCCCGTGTTGCGGCACTTGCGGCAGCCGCACGCTTCCTTCAGCGAGGTCACGCCCTTGAGGAAGGACTCGTCCATGCCGAGCGCGTCGAGGGCGGGCAGCAGCTTCTTGGGGTCGACCGGGACCGTCTTGGCGCAATCCGGGCAGAGCCGGCGCACGAGGCGCTGCGCGATGACGAGCTCGACGGCGGAGGCCACGAGGAAGGGCTCGACGCCCATGTCGACGAGGCGGGTGATGGCGCCGGGCGCGTCGTTGGTGTGGAGGGTCGAGAAGACCAGGTGGCCCGTGAGCGAGGCGCGGATGGAGATCTCGGCCGTCTCCAGGTCGCGGATTTCGCCGACCATGATGACGTCCGGGTCCTGACGCAGCGTGCTGCGGAGGGCGCCGGCGAAGGTGAGGCCGATCTCCGCGCGCGTCTGCACCTGGTTGGCGCCGGGCACCTCGTATTCGATCGGGTCTTCGATCGTCACGATGCGGATGTCGGGGGAATTGATCGCCTGGAGGAAGGCGTTGAGCGTGGTCGACTTGCCGGAACCCGTCGGGCCCGTGACCAGGATGATGCCGTGCGGGTAGTCGAGGACCTTGCGGACCGCGGCCTGCTCCTCGGCGTTCATGCCGATGCGGTCCATGTTGTAGGCCTCCTTGCGCTGGTTGAGGAGACGCAGCGAGACGGACTCCGCGTAGATCGTCGGGATCGTCGAGACGCGGATATCGAGGACGTTCTTGCCGTCGCGGAAGTTGATGCGGCCGTCCTGGGGGAGGCGGCGTTCCGAGATGTTGAGGCGCGCCATGATCTTCAGGCGCGAGATGATCGCGTCCTGGAAGCGGGCGAGGTTGTCCGGGAGCGGGATGGCGATGAGGATGCCGTCGACGCGGTAGCGGATGCGCAGGTTGTTCTCCTGCGGCTCGAAATGGACGTCCGTCGCGCCTTCGGCGACGGACGTCCATTTCGAGCCGCAGGAGAACAACCTGCGCATCCGCTAC
>RGES01000129.1 GCA_009917805.1 Verrucomicrobiota bacterium | reverse complement strand
AAGCAGAAGGAGGGCAAGAAGCGCATGAAGCAGATCGGCAAGGTCGACATCCCGCAGGAAGCCTTCATCAAGATCCTGAAGAACGAGGGCTAAGCCCCCAATTCGGGCTTTCCCTCGGTGGGGTGGCCGTTAGTTTGGGCGGGTCCTTCCCATGTCCTTCTATTACCGACGCAAGCTCCGCAAGATTGGCAAGGCCTTGCTCGAGGCGTCGGAGAAGGTCGAGCTCTACCGCGGCGACGTCCTGACCAAGGAAGCCCTCAACGAGCAGCTTGAGCTGGCCGACAAGGTGCGCGCCGCGTCCAAGGACCGGTCGATGGAGCTCACCCAGGTCGAGGTGCTCCTCAATCAGCTGCACGAGGTGCTCGTCCGCAACGGCGGCAAGATCTACCCGCTGACCTCCGGGACCGATTACACCGAGATGGTGGTCATGGCCGCCATCGTGGCCGGCTCGATCCGCAGTTTCTTCCTGCAGCCGTTCAAGATTCCGACGAATTCCATGTGGCCCACCTACAACGGCATGACCGCCGAGGTGCGCGCCGCCGACGAGCCCGCCCCGAGCCTGCCGGTGCGCCTGCTCGAGAAGGTCCAGTGGACCTGGACCTATGTCATCCCGGCGGAAGCCACTGGCGAGATCGGCATCCCGATCAACGAACGTAGGTATGGGAACAACCAGGTCGAATACAGCCTGCGTTCCCGCCAGCGCGTCATCGACGACGGCATCTTCGGCACGGGAATCTGGAAGGGTCCCGCCGACAAGCATGAGCTCCAGGTCGGCAACACGCTGCAGGCCGTCACCATGCCGGCCGATTTCGGTTTCGAGACGGTGGTGCTCCGGACGTTCTTCCCCGAGGAAGCGAAGCTCAAGCTCCCGCGCCAGGATCAGGACCGCTGGCGCGTCGTGTTCGCCAAGGCCGCCCGCGACGGTCGCATCAAGAACGGTCCGTTCGGTCCGGTGCTCATGACCGGCAAGCAGGCCAACGCCGGCCAGACGATGCTCAACTTCGATATCCTGACGGGCGATATGCTCTTCGTGGATCGGATGTCCTACAACTTCGTCGACCCTTCCCGTGGCGACACGTTCGTCTTCCGCACGAACAATATCCGCGGTCTCGACGACCAGTATGGCCAGCCTTCGCAGAACTATTACGTGAAGCGCCTCGCCGGCGTCCCGGGGCAGAAACTCCGTGTCGGCGAAAAGGGCGAGCTCTTCGTCGACGGCAAGGTCGTGACCTCGCCCGAGCCGATGGTGCTGAACAGCCAGCGCGCGATGGACAAGGGCTACTACGGCTACCTGCCCGAAGCCGGTGGCGACCGCTACGCGATCCCGCTCCAGCAGGAATACACCGTCACGACGGGCCATTATTTCGCCATGGGCGACAACTCCGCCAACAGCTACGACTCGCGCGGCTGGGGCGAAGTGCCCGCCCAGGACGTCGTCGGCAAGCCGCTTTTCATCCTGCATCCCTTCACGTCCCATTGGGGGCCGGCGAAGTGATTGCCCTGACGGATGGCCTTGTCGCTTCGTGCCGCCACGCCTGACGACCGCGAAGCGGTGGAGGCCTTGGTGTTCGGGGTGCTTTCGGAATACGGGCTGAGGGGTGATCCGACGGGTACCGACCGAGATCTGGCCGACCTGGCGGGAAACTATCAACGCTCAGGCGGAGCTTTCGAGGTCTTGGTCGACGCCGAAGGCCGTATCGTGGGATCGGTCGGACTCGTGCCTCTCTCCGCGACCACCTGTGAACTGCGCAAGATGTATCTCGCCGCTACCGAGCGCGGGCGAGGGCAGGGGCGTCGCCTGTTGTCGCACGCCTTGGAGCGTGCGAAGCAGCTGGGTTTCCGTCGCGTCGAGTTGGAGACCGCCTCGGTCCTGCGTGAGGCGATCGCGCTCTATGTCGCCTACGGCTTCAGGCCTTTCGTTCCGACGCACCTGTCGCCGCGTTGCGATTGCGCCTACTATCTGGAACTATCGGTCTATCGCTGCCTGTATGATAATCCCGAGGCTCGCACGTGGGTACGTCCGCAACCGATGTTCGAAGGCACGATCGAAGACGGCCGCCTCCGCTTCACGCCCGTGGGCCGGTTGCGTCTGGTGCAGTCCGAGGACATGCGCGCTGTCCTGGCGTTCGGCTATGACGCATGGAAGCACGGCAAGACCTTCGAACAGTATTGCGCCGATAAGGACACCGACCCGAACCACCTGCGCGGCACGCGTTTCCTCCTCGAAGATACTTCGGGTCAGCCCGTCTCCGGGTTGAACCTCCTACGCTTCCGGGAAAGCCTCCTCGGTCTGGCCTCCGTGGCGACGTCGCCGGACCAGCGCGGCAAGGGCTATGCCTCGCTGCTGCTCCGTGCGGTCATGGAGCTCCATCGCTTCGCCCAGCCCGACACGCGTTTCCTGCTCTTCTCCGAAGTGAAGCCTTCGATCTACGAACGCCACGGCTTCCGCGTGCTGCCGGCGGAGCACCAGCATTTTCCGAAGTCCGTGGCCATGGCCACCGGCGATACGCCGCTCAGTCCGGTCGAAGCGGAGTTCCTGAAGACCTATTTCTAGGCCGGTGACTTACTTCTTCGCCGGAGCCGCCAGGGCGACCTTCTCCAGCCACTCCGCGACCTTGGGCTTTTCGGTTTCCGCGAAGGCGTGGCCGACGCCGGTCATCTCGCTGCCGACCGCGGTCGCTCCCTTGGCTTTCAGGGCGGCGGGGAGGTGGCTGGTGTTGGGCTTGTTGGAGCCTTTCAGCTCGCCCCAGCAGGCGTAGGCGAACTTGCCCTTGAGGTCGTTCAGGGCGCCGAGCGAAGAGTAGGCGGTGCCGCCGCCGTCGACGAAGACGAAGACGCCGAAGTAGTCGGTGAGCTTGGGTCCGCTGCTGAGGCGGAGCATGCCGTCGATGGCGTGGCCGCCGTTGCTGAAGCCGGCGATGATCGAGCGCGAGCGGTCGAGGTTGGGGATGATCTTGTCGATCTCCTCCAGCATGAAGCGGTGATAGGCCCAGACCTTGCCGTAGTCGCCGACCATGTTCGCCTGCTTGGGATTATTGGCACCCTTCGGGTAGGGCAGGCCGACGAGGATGAAGTCGCCCGCGGGCAGGAAGGAGCCGTTCGGCTGGTTGCCGCCTTCGCCGCCGCCAAGCCAGACGACGAGCGGGTATGATTTCGTCACGACGTAGTTCGCCGGGAGCTTCAGATGGCAGGCCGCCAGCGCCCCTTTGCGATCCACGGTCAGCTCGGGAAAGTCGAACTTCAAAGTCGCACCCGGCGCGAGCAGCGCCTTGAGCTCAGTGCGTGGCACCGCTTTTTCAGCCGGCACGGCGGCCGCCTTCTCCGGTTTGTCCGCCGCCACCAGCGATGCGACGCAGGCGAGCAGGGCGAGGCAGCGGGTCAGGCTCATGGGACGACTCAGCGGAAAGACTTCTGGCGCCAGGCGGCGTCGGCTTCGCGGTCGGTCCGGAATTCGATGACGCGCACGCCCTTGCCGCGGATCTCCAGGAGACGACGCAGGTCGCTCCAGCCTTCGGCGAGGTCATGACGCACCTTGTGGGCGGCGCAGAGTTTGCCGAGATCGGTCGCCTGAGGCGTGCCCCAGAGCTGTTCGAACCGGGAGCTCTTGGCGACGGCGAGGTGGTTGAAGATGCCGCCGCCCTGGTTGTTGATCACGACGACCGTGAGGTCGCCGCGGTGGCCGTAGGCGGAGAGCAGGGCGTTGCTGTCGTGCAGGAAGGTCAGGTCGCCGCAGAGGAGCACGGTGCGCTTGCCGTCGAGCGAAGCGCCGAGCGCGGTCGAGACGGTGCCGTCGATGCCGTTGGCGCCGCGGTTGCACAGGACTTCCGGGCCCGGGCCGGGCGGGTGGTAGAACCACTCGACATCGCGGATCGGCATGCTGCTGCCGACGAAGAGGCGGTCGTCCGGACCGAGGGCTTCGTCGAGCAGCGAGACGACACGGCCTTCGAAGGGCCAGTCGACGTTGACGATGCGCGTGAGTTTCTTCGCGGCGGCCTGCTGTGCCTTCTGCCAGGCCTTGCCGTAAGCGGAGAGTTTGGCCGAAGCGTTGTCGCCCGAAGGCACCAACTGACCGTCGAGACGGCTCCAGCGCGAGTGGGTCGGGTCGGTGTTCTCGCCGGGACGTCCCAGCTGGATCACGGTGAGGTCACCTTCCTTGAGCCAGGCGCGGAGGACTTTGCTTGTCGGGAGCGGGCCGACGAACACGGCCGCCTGCGGGCGTAGCGCCTTGGCGGCTTGGGCGTCGCGCAGGGTGAGGTCGTAGCCTGAGACCAGCGAAGTATCGCCGGCCAGGTCGCCACGGAGCGTGCCCGCGCCGTCGGCGAGGATCGGCCAGCCGGTCAGGTGGGAAAGTTCGCGCAGGGCGGCCGCGCTCTCATCGCGATCGTCGAAGGCGTGCGGTCCGACCACGATCACGCCACGTTCCGTTTTCGGGAGCAGGCTGGCCACCGTGGCAGGCGTCAGGGTCGGATGCACGATGCCGCAGGGCGGGACGGCGGTGAAGGTATCG
>RGES01000128.1 GCA_009917805.1 Verrucomicrobiota bacterium | reverse complement strand
TGCCAGACGCCGTCGAGCAGCTGACGCGAAACGAGCCACGCGCTGCCGGTACCGAACGAGAAATGGATGAAGTTTCCGTCGCCCTTCAAGGCGGGCCATTCCTTCTCGGACAAGAAGACCTGACCGCCGCAGGAATTATCCTCCCCTCGGGGCAGCTGCAGGATCGGGAGCGTCGTGACGACGCCGGCCTTGGGTCCGTTGGCCCCGAAGTGCGTGCCGACGTTCAGGTTAGCATCGACCTGGAAGACGGCCGAAGCCGGCGTCCAGTTGCCTTCCTGTCCGTTCGAGAGCACGAAGCGTCCGTCCGGGCTGACGCTGAGGCCGTTGGGGTTCCTCAAGCCGGTCGCCAAGACTTCGACGTTGTTGGGCGCGCTGAGCCGCAGGATGCCCTGATTGCCCGATGAGGTATAAAACCTTCCCTGCGCGTCGGCGTCCAGGCCGACGATGAAATCGTGGCCGCCGGGCGACGTGGTCATGGCGTTGTTCACGCACTCATAAAAGTCAGCTTCGTCGTCGCCGTTGAGATCGTGGAGGCGCGTGATCTGGTCGCGGCCGAGCACGTACAGCCTGTCGTCGATGATCTTGACCCCGAGCGCCTGATGCAGGCCGGTCGCGAAACGCTTCCAACGGACATGGTCGAGCTTCTCGTCGAGCCCCTTCACGAGCCAGACTTCGCCGGTCATGGTGGCGACGGCCGCGGTGCCGTCCTTGAAGAAATCAATGCCGCTGATGAAGAACAAGGTGTCATAGGGGGTAGGCGAACTCGGCCCGGCGACCTTCGGCGGCAGGAGGGTGTCCGTCGCGAACGGCTGCTGTCCTCCGAGTCGGGTGACCCCTTCGAACCAGCCAGGCCACTGCGGCTTTCCGCCCTTCATGAGGTGAGCCAATTCCGCCGCCGGGCGCTCGCCGTCCCAGGCCGTCGCCAGGATTTCCCGACCGTCCTTGAGGTACGAGAAGACGACATCGGCTCCGTGACGATAGAAGCCGTGGTACTTCCAGTCGCCCTTGGGGGCCGGCACGATTTCCTTTTTCACCAGGGTACCCGCCATGTTGGCGCTGCTGTTGAAGCCGTGCCGGCCCGCGCTCAGGCGGATGAAGTCGCCCTTCCATCGGACGGGGAACGACAAGGTCATCGGATCGAAGCAGGCGCCACCCGCGCCACCCTGCACGCAGACGCCTTTCGGGATGGTCAGACCCGCTCCGCGGAAGACGCCGCTGAACACCGGACCATGCTGCGCCTTGTCCCAGCGATCGTCCTTCCAGGTCACCGCATCGTTCTGATTGCCCCAATGACCCTGCTGGCCGCCATCGAGGCCCGGGTAGACGGCCAGGAGTTCCGGGGACGGCTTCTTGCCCATGGCCTCGATGGCCTGCTTGGCGTAGAAATCAAAGATCCGGTCGCGGTTGACGAAATGGCCGGAGGTCTGGTTGTCCTCAGGGCGCAACGGTGCCGCCACGGGCGAGAAAGGCGCGATGGGCGGCGCCTTGGGCGCGACCTTGGCATCCCCGAGCTCATCGAACGACCACAGGCCCAAGGTGATGTCCATGCGCTTGCGCGGCCCCTTGATCCAAGTCGTCGGCTCATTCGCCCCGCGCGAGATGCGGACGTCGTCGATGATGCCGTCGCAGCCGATGGTGCCCTCGACCAGCCGACCGAGGCCGATCTGTCGCTGCTGCGCCGCACGCTCCTTGCCGACCGCCGTCGGCTTGCGCTCCAAGACCCACTTGCCGTCGAGCCATACCTTCACGGCGCCGTCGCTCAGGCTGACGAGGATGTCGTGCCACTTGCCGTCGCAGATGTCCACGCCGGTGTCGAAATCGCCGCCACGTCCCGGCGCATAGACGCTCAGCGTCCCCCGCTTGGCATGCGAATAGATCTCCCAGTGCGCGCTCGCGGCCTTCTCGCTGCTGGCGACCAGGATATTGTAGCCGGCCTTGCCGTTCAGCTGCGCCCGGACTTCGATCGTCAGCGGCCATTGCTCGAACACCGCCCCGCCCTCCGCGACCATGCCGCCCGCCAAGGCCTTGCCGTACTCGGGAGCGAACGAAGGGACGCCCCCGGCGGCGGACTGGATCGGCGCCGCCACCGGCTTGGGGGCGGGCTTGTCCGACCAGGTACGATACTTGGGCTTCGGGCCCGGCGGAAGATCGTCCAGCTGCGGGACGAGGTGACGCAGTCCGTCGAGATTGTCCAGGAGTCGCCCTTCGGCGTCTTCCTGCGTATGGTTAAGGATGCCGATGACGCCGGCGTACCCGCTGGCCCGGACCTGACGGAGCACCTTGAGGTCCTGCGTCCCGACGCCGATGGGCAGGATCTTCCGACCCTTGGCGTCGCCGTCGACGTCCATGCCGTTGAGGTTCACGCAGAGCAGATGCGGCAGCATCAGCTTCAACGCCTCGTCCAATCGAGCGAGGTGCCCATGGCCATGATGCAGGTTGTAGACGATGCCGATGTTCGTGACGGCGTGCTTCGCCTTCAGATACTCGCAGACGGCGACCATGTTCTCGGGCTCGCCGCCCCAGCCACCGTGGTTGTAGATCGCCACCTTGCTGCCGATCTTGGCGGCCTTGGCGACCGTAGGCAGCAGGCCTTCCGCGGCGCTCCTGACCTTGGCCTCCTGAGTCTCGCCCTTCCCGGTCATCATCATCCAGATCTGCGGGTGGAGCTGATATTTCTCGAACAGGCGGAAGGCCTCGTCGTGCTGCGACCAGAAGGCGAAGTATTCGATGCCGTGCTTACGGTAAGCCAGGATCTCGGCCTCGAACTCCGGGATGTTCTCCGCCCGCCAATCGTAGGCCACCTTCGTGATGCCCATCTTGGCGACCATCGCCGCGCGCTGCTCCGGCGTCCGCTTCTGGTTGTCGAACGGCACGATGCACCACGCCGCCAGGTTCTTGAGGTCGTAGAGCGGCTCGGCCGCCGGCAAAGCCAGCAAGGTGAGCAGCAAGGCGCAAAGCAGTCTCATCGGGGTAACGCTAAGACAACCCTGACCGCCGAAGGTTACCAGCCTTTCCTCCATCCCCGCACCTCACGGCTCCCAGGCGTCTGCTTCGCAGCAGTTCACCATGCCAGCAGTTCCCCATCGGCCCTCCCTATACTCGATACTCCAGACTCGATACTCTATTTCCCGACATGCTTCAGGACGGCCTTGGTCATGCCGTCCCGGGCCGCCTGCGAATGGCTATGGCCGCTGGGAATGTCGTTATAGATCTCCTTGGGGATGCTGAGTTGATTATAGGCGGCGTAGACGCTGGTCGGCGGGCAGGTGCCGTCGATGAAACCGACGGTGAAATAGGCGCCGGCGGCCTTGGTTCGGGTCGCGAAGTTCATGCAATCGAGATAGCGGTAGGCCTCCAGCACGGCCATGTCGGGCTTACCATCGACGACCGGCACGATCTTCGGCCAACCGGCGATACGCCCAGCCAGCATGCCGCTATGGTCGCAGCCGGCCGGCACGCCGGCGGCGAAGAACGTGACGCGCGCATCCAGCCCGGCCGCCGCGATGGCCTGATAGCCGCCCTGGCTGGCGCCCGACACGACGACATGCTTGCCGTCCCACTCGGGCTGCGCGGTCAGGACGTCGAGCGCGCGCACGAGCCTGAGCATCATGCCGGTGAAGTAGGCCTTCTCGCGGTCGTTCTTGTGCTCGTAGCGATAATCCTTCATCGGACCGGCGTAGAGATCGGCATAGTACTGGCGGGGCTTGCCGTTCGGCAGGCCGTGCGCGTTCATGTCCATCGCGAGGAATCCGCGGCTCGCCCAGGAAGCCGAACCGCCGAGCGAACTGTCGTTCACGCCGGCGCCGTGCACGGTCAGGATGATGGGGAGGCTCTTGGGCTTGGCGCCGACGGGCTTGGCCAGGTAACCGGAAATCGGCAGGCCGAGCGCGGGGGCGGTGACATCGAACGACTCGACGTCCTTGGCAGGCGACTTGACGGCGACAAGCTTGGGCTCGACGGGCACGGCGGCCAATTTCTTCTTCATGCCGTCCCAGAACGCGTCGAAGTCGTCCGGCACCGGCAGGCTGCGCTTGATCTCGGTCGGGTCGATGGCCGCGCCGCCAAGTCCGCTGACGGGCGCGGCCTTGGCCTTGGGGCCGGCACGATAGACGGCGCGGACCTGGATGAAGCCGGGTTCGTCGAGCGAGCCGGTGGCGACGGCATTGCCATCGACGAGTTCGCTCACGCCCTTCTGGTCGGTGGGCAGGCCGTCCTTGAGGATCACCCACTCGACGAGTCCGGTCGCCTTCTTCCCTTCGTCGCGCACGGCCACGTTGAACACCACCTTCTCGCCTTTATGGTACAGGGCGTCCTTTCGTTCGGCCCGCGCGGTGATCTTGATCGGCGAATCAGGCTCGGCCTTCTTGGCGGTCTGGGCGGACAGGGGTTGCAGCAGCAACGCCGCGACGAGGGGGAGCAGTCGGGTCATATCATTCCTATGACCACGCCCCGCCCCAGCGTCAAACCCTTGCACCATCCCCGATACTCCATACTCAATGCTCCATACTCAATGAAGCTCACCTCCCTGCTCACCCTCCTCGCCCTC
>RGES01000127.1 GCA_009917805.1 Verrucomicrobiota bacterium | reverse complement strand
CGGCGCCGAGGGCGGCGGCCCGGCGGTTGTCGGCGAAGGTGGCGGGGTCGGCCAGCAGGCCTTCGAGCTCGGCCAGGCGGCGGCGGAAGCCGGTCAGGTCGGGGCGGAGGGGGTTGGCGGACATCGGTAAGGGAGGTTAATCGGGCTTGGACAGAAGTCGTCCGTTCGTTATTCAATGGAGTGCGGCAGGCTCCCCTCCGCAAGCCCGACCTTCATCCCTTTTCCGACCGATATGCAGCCCAAGGAACCCGCGCTCCGCGGCACCCACGTCCTCACCTGTGTGTGGGACTTCGACAAGACCCTGTGTCCGGGCTACATGCAGACCCCGCTCTTCAAGGCCTTCGGGGTCGACGAGGAGCAGTTCTGGAAGGAAACGAACCAGCTGCCGGCGCTTTATGCCCGCAAAGGCATCCGGACGCCCAAGGACTCCGTCTACCTCAACCACCTCCTCAGCTACGTGAAGTCCGGCCTCATGAAGGGCCTGACCAACGCCCGCCTCCGGGAGCTCGGCGCCGAGATCGAGCTCTGCCCCGGACTCCCGCAGTTCTTCCCGGCGCTCAAGGAGCACGTCCGCGAGCTCGGCCGGAAGCATAACGTCGAGGTCGTCCTCGAGCATTACGTCATCAGCACCGGCCTCGCCGAGATGATCCGCGGCACCGCGCTCGCCGCGCACTGCGACGGCATCTACGGCTGCGAGTTCCTCGAGCACCCGCTGCCGCCGCACTTCACCAAGCAGGACGAGCTTTCGCTGGACCTGCCGACCGAGATCACCCAGGTCGCCGCGATGGTCGACAACACCATCAAGACCCGCTTCCTCTTCGAGATCAACAAGGGCTCGAACAAGAACGCCGACATCGACGTCAACGCCGTCGTCCGCCCCGAGGACCGCCGCGTGCCGTTCGAGAACATGATCTACGTCGCCGACGGCCCCAGCGACGTCCCGGTCTTCTCGCTGCTGCGCAAGAACGGCGGCAAGGCCTTCGCCGTCTACGTGCCCGAGAGCGAGGCCGAGTTCGCCCAGAACGACGCGCTCCTCCAGGCCGGCCGCGTCCACGGCTACGGTCCGTGCGACTATTCCGCCGCCTCCTTCACGCCCAAGTGGATCCGCCACGCCCTCGCGGGCATGGTCGAGCGCCTCGCGCAGGAACGCATCCGCGCCCTCGCGGCCCGCGTCACGCGCCCGCCCCGCCATCTGCACGCCGATCCGGCGCCGCCCGGCGCCGCGGACGCCGCCTCCCAGGGAACCCTCTTCGGCGAATAATCATGCCCGCCCCCGCCCGCAAACGTTCCGCCACGCTCGCCCGTCCGGCCAGCGAGAGCAAACCGATCCTCGCCCTCGTGCTCGCGCTCGTCGGCGCGTTCCTGCTCGTCGCGATGCTCTTCCACGCCCCGTCGGACCAGAACCTGCTCCCCGAGTGGCTGGAGAAGACGTTCAGCCTGCCGGCCGAATCGAACGCCAAGCCGGAGCACAATCCGTGCGGCGCCTTCGGCGCGACCGTCGCGGTCATCCTGTTCAGCCTCTTCGGCTACGCCGGCTTCTTCGTCCCGTTCTTCCTCCTCACCGCGGCCTGGTTCGCGCTCAACCAGCGCGCCCACACGCTCTGGCCCGTCAAGGTCACCCTGATGGCCGTGTGCGTGATCCTCTTCGCGCCGATCCTCACCCTCTGGCTCGGCACGGCCAAGGACGTCGCCGTCGCCTTCGACCCGCGCGGCCCGGGCGGCGTGCTCGGCAACCTGCTCTATTCGTCCGTGTTCCATCCGGTGCTCGGCGACTACGGCACCTGGATCCTCGTGTTCCCTTACGGCTTCTGCCTCCTCGGCGCCCTGGCCGACGACCCCAAGGCCACCTTGTCCTCGTGGATCGCCGAGATCCGCGACGGGTTCGGCGCCTGGAACGCCGAGCGCAAGGCCGCCGCGGCCACCGCCGTCGAAGAACAGCGCCGCCGCGCCGCCGCCGCCGCCGAGCTGCGTCGCAAGCAGCAGGAAGTCGTCGGCGCCGCCAGTCGATACTCCGCACGAAGGCCCGGAGGATGGCGAAGAAGCCGGCCCGGACCTCGTCGAGCCCGACAACGTCACCATCTCTTCCGACACCGCGCCGAAGGAAAAGCAGCCCGAGAAGCCGAAGGCCGTCGTCGAGGAAGAGGAGGACGACGAAAAAGCAGCGGCCGAAGCCAAGCCGCCGCGCAAGCAGCCCGAACCGCTCGGTCCCAACGCCGGCAAGGTGCTCGTCGTCCAGCCCGACAAGATCGAGAAGGCGCGCGCCAGCCAGGTCATCAAGAAGCGCGGCGACTACGTCTTCCCGGAGATCAAGATGCTCAACGAGCCGTCCGGCGGTTCCAAGGCCGAGCCCGAGGATTTCCGCAAGCGCGCCTCCGACCTCATCGAGACCCTCAAGCAGTTCAAGGTCGACTGCGTGCCCGTGGATCCCGCCAACGGCGTCGACGTCGGCATCCAGCAGGGCCCGTCGATCACCCGTTACGAGATCAAGCCCGCCCCCGGCGTGCGCGTGGAGAAGATCTCCAACCTCTCGAACAACATCGCGATGAACCTCGAGGCCGAGGCCGTGCGCATCCTGGCCCCCGTGCCGGGCAAGGGCACCGTCGGCATCGAGATCCCGAACAAGAACCGCAAGGACGTCCTGCTCCGCGAGATCATCGAGTCCAAGGCCTGGGCCGAGGCCGCGATGGAGCTGCCCGTCGTGCTCGGCGTGGACAGCGTCACGAACAAGCCCGTCATCCAGGACCTCGCGAAGATGCCGCACGCGCTGATCGCCGGCGCCACCGGCCAGGGCAAGTCCGTCTGCATCAACGCGATCATCGTCTCGCTGCTCTACCGCTGCACGCCGCAGGACCTGCGCTTCATCATGGTCGACCCCAAGGTCGTCGAGCTGCAGATCTACAACAACCTCCCGCACCTCCTCATCCCGGTCGAGACCGACCCCAAGCGCGTGCCCGCCGCCCTCAAGTGGCTCATCGCGGAGATGTCGCAGCGCTACAAGATCTTCGCCAAGGTCGGCGTGAAGAACATCACCGGCTTCAACGCCAAGATCGCCAAGGAGGCCGGCGCGCCCAAGCAGGAGGAGCTCGCGCTGAGCCCCGACGAGCTGGCCGCCGCGGCCGCCGCCGCGGAGGAGGCCGTCGACGACGGCGTGCGCGTCCCGAACGAGAAGCTGCCGTACATCGTCTGCATCATCGACGAGATGGCCGACCTCATGATGGTCGCCGCGCAGGACATCGAGACCTCGGTCGCGCGCATCGCCCAGCTGGCCCGCGCCGCCGGCATCCACCTCGTGCTCGCCACGCAGCGTCCGTCGACGGACGTCATCACCGGCCTCATCAAGGCCAACCTGCCCACGCGCATCGGCTTCAAGGTCTCCTCGCAGATCGACTCCCGCACCATCCTGGACCGCGGCGGCGCCGAGACGCTCGTCGGCCGCGGCGACATGCTCTTCGTGCCGCCGGGCAGCGCCACGCTCAACCGCGTGCAGGGCGCGTTCGTCGGCGAGCAGGAAGTCGCCGCGATCGTCGAGTTCCTCGCCGAGAAGAACGGCAAGCCCGAGTTCGCCCAGGACGTCATCAAGGCCATCAAGGACGGCGCCGAAGGCGGCGAGGAAGGCGCCGAAGGCGAGGACGGCGAAGATCCGCTCGTCGCGCAGAGCTGGGCCATCATCAAGGAGACGCGCCGCGCGTCGGTCTCGATGCTGCAGCGTCGCCTGAAGCTCGGCTACAACCGCGCCGCGCGCATCATGGACGTCCTGCACGACAAGGGATACGTCGGGCCGGAGAACGGTTCCAGCCCGCGCGAGATCCTGGTGGACTGAGCGGACGTCGCCTCCACGAAGAAGGCCGGACGTTCGTCCGGCCTTCTTGATGTCCAGCTTCCCGACCCTTGGCTCACTTCACCTTCTTCTTCCGCTCGGGGACGACGGGCTTCTTCTTTTCCGGCGCCGGGATCGAAGGCTCCGGCGTGGGCTTGGTCGGGTCGACGGTCGGGGCGGGCGCGTTCGGGTCGTAGAAAGGCTTCGGCTCCGGCGCGGCGGGAGCGGCCGGGGCTTCCTTGGCCGGTTCGGCGGCCGCGGCGAACGCGGCGAGGGCCAGCAGGGTGAGGGCGGAAAGCTTCATGGGGATACGGATGATACAGCGGAAGGGCGGGGAAGTTTCAAGCGAGACGAGCAGGCATGAAAAAGCCCCGTCATCCGGGGCTTCTTCGGGAGCGCGGAGCGCTTACTGGGCCGGGGCTTCCTTGGCCGTCTTCTTCGCGGTCGGCTTGGCGGCCGGCTTCGGGGCTTCGGCGTCGGGCTTCTTCTCTTCCGGCTTCTCGGTCTTCTCGGCGTCGGCTTCCTTCTTGGCCTTCTTCAGTTCCTTGGCGGCGGTGGCGCCGGCGACGACCGCGGCTTCGGCGAGCTTGGCGTTGGAGGGGGAGGCGGCCTTGTCGCTGCCGATGGCGGCGAGCTTATCGGCTTCGGCCTGGGCGGCCTTGGCGGCTTCCATCGCGATCTGCGTGGCGGCGTCGACGGAGTCACCGACGAGCGAGACCGGTTCGGCGAGCGCGGCGGCGGCTTCCTT
>RGES01000126.1 GCA_009917805.1 Verrucomicrobiota bacterium | reverse complement strand
CCGAACACCTCAAGCGCATCCTGATCGTCGACGATGAGTCCGACGTCACGGAACTGTTGGACTACAAGTTCAAGCAGGCTGGGTACGCCATCCGGACGCTCAACGACCCGCTGCGCGCGATCGGCCTCGCCCGCGACTTCCGTCCGGACCTGATCATCCTCGACGTGATGATGCCCGAGCTCACGGGCGTCCAGCTGCTCCGCATGGTCCGCGCCGACGCGCTCCTGCAGGATACGCCGGTGATCTTCCTCACGGCGAAGGGCGAGACGGTCGACAAGGTGAAGGGCCTCGAATCGGGCGCCGACGACTACGTCACGAAGCCTTTCGACACGCGCGAACTGATGCTGCGCGCGCAGGCGCTGCTGCGTCGCGCGAAGTCCGCCGCCGCCAAGCCTTCGACCCGCCTGGCCGCCGGCGCGCTGATGCTCGACATCGAGCGCCACGAGGTGACCGCTTCCGGCAAGGTCGTCGAACTCACCGCGACCGAATTCAAGCTCCTGCGTCTGCTCCTCGAGCGGAAGGGCAGGGTGCAGTCGCGCGAAGAACTCCTCGCCGACGTCTGGAACTATTCGCCCGACCTCGAGACGCGCACGGTCGACACCCACGTCCGCCGCCTGCGCGAGAAACTCGGGCCGGCCGGCGACGTGATCGATACGGTGCGCGGCGTCGGTTACCGCGTGAACGGCTGAGCCGATTTGCGCTCGCGCGTCCGGCGGAGCCGGACAGCATCTTCCGCAGATGTCCTGGCTTCCTTGGTTGCTCCTGCTCGCGCTCGTCGTCGCCGCCGTCTGGTGCTTCGCCGAGATCGCCGGCCATGTGCGCTGGGCGCGCCGCGCGCTGCTCGCCGACGGCGGCGCGCCGCGCCCGCAAGGCTGGCTCGTGCGCAAGCTGCGCCTCGAGGAGCTTTTCGTCGCGATCGAACGTCGCGCGGCGAACGAAGGCGAGATCCGCGCCGCGGCGGCGCGGCGCATCGAGGCGCTGCTGGCGCCGCTGACCGACGCCGTGCTCGTCGTCGACGCGCAGGATCGCCTCCGGCTCGCGAACCCGGCGGCCGCCGCGCTCTTCGGATTGGCGGAAGGAGATGGCGGCGGCTCGATCGTGCCGCTGGTCCGCAGCGCGGACTTCATCGAGCTCGTCCGCCGCGTCCGCTCCGAAGGCGGCGCGCGCTCGATGATCCTCCTCAACCGCGCGCCGTTGTCCGACGTCTGGATCCAAGCCGCGGGCGCCCGCACGGATCCGGAAGCGTTCGGCGACGGGGCCGCGATCTTCGTGCTGGCGGATGTGACGGCGCTGAAGCGCCTCCAGGCCATGGAACGTGATTTCGTGACGAACGTCTCGCATGACCTGCGGACGCCGGTGACGATCCTGCGCGGCTACGCGGAAACCTTGGCCGAAGACCAGGCGACGATGTCGGCCGAAGACCGCGCGCGCTTCACGCAGAAGATCGTGAGCTCGGTCGGGCGGCTGCAGGGGCTGGTCGAAGGGCTGCTCGCGCTCGCGAGCCTGGAGTCCGCGCAGGACGTGCGCCGCGAACCCGGCGCGCTCCATGTCGCCGCGCGCGAGGTCGCCGAAGAGTTCGCCGCGCGCTGCAAGGCCGCCGGCGTGAAGTTGGAGCTGAAGCTGGAAGCCGCCGATGGCGGCGCCGCCGATCCGGTGCAGGCGCGCCGGCTGGTCCAGAACCTGATCGACAACGCCTTGGCCCATGCCGCCGGGATGAGCCGACTGATCGTCTCGACCCGCGATACGCTCAGCGGGGTGGAACTGACCGTCGAAGACGACGGGGCAGGGGTGACGCCGGCCGACCTGCCTCGCCTGTTCGATCGCTTCTACCGGACGGACAAATCCCGCCGAGCCGGGGGCAGCGGCCTGGGGCTGAGCATCGTCCGGCAGGTGGCCGAACTCCATGGGGGCTCCGCCACCGTGGAACCGGTCCGGCCGAAGGGCCTCCGGATCACGGTGACCCTGCCGGCGTCGGCCTAGGTCCCGAAATGAAAAACCCGCCGGGTTTCGGCGGGTTTTGGCTCCATTTTAAAGTGGAGCGCGCGACTGGACTTGAACCAGCAACAGCCACCTTGGCAAGGTGGTACTCTACCATTGAGCTACGCGCGCGTTGGATGGGAAGCAGACCAAACGCCCTAGCGAGTGTCAAGCCTTTGGACGAACCTCGTCCGGGCGGCCTTAGGAGCAGGGTACAGGCCCTGCTTTTCAAGCAGGGCAGCCGCTTCATCGGAAAAGAGCCAGCGCAGGGCAGGGGTCAGCCGGGCAAGTCGGTCCTGCCGCACATAAAGGACGAGAGGAAGCTGCAAGGGGTAGTCGCCATTATGGACGTTGTTCTCGTCGGGACCGTAGGCGGTGGATGACCTTCCGGGGCGGCCATCGGCCACCTGCAGGACCTTGCCCCGACCGGAGGGGGGGCGGGGAATGAGGGTGATGGTCCCGGCCCGGGAGGCCAGCAGGTCGGCCGCCAGGTCGGGCTCGATGCGCAGACGGACGTCGGGACGGAAAGGCTGTCCTTCGAGGGCGATGCCCTGGAAGATCTCGAGGACCATCGAGCCGGCGGGCGAACAAACCGCCGGCGTGATGATCTCGGAGCGCGCCGCCGGATCGATGTCGTTCCAATTACGGGCCGGCGAACGCGGATCGCGGGCGAAGACGTTCGCGAGGTTTTCGAGCGTGATCTGTTCGGCCCGGTTGGTGCCATGCGTCGCGACGACCACCGCCGCGCTCGCGATGCGGAACTCGGCCACGCCGATCTTGCCCGAGGGAATGGGCGCGACCTCACGGTCGCGCATCATGAGCACCGCGGCGGACGCGCGTCCCTCGACGAACGCCTGACGTCCGGGAAGCGTGCCGCCGAAATCGGCGACCGTCTGGCCTGCGGCCTGGTCGAGGCCGCGGGCGACGGCGCCGGCAAGCAGGTCAGAACCGACGAACTCCGCCGCGCTTAGCGTGACGGAAGAGAGCAGGAGGAAGAACAGCCTCACGCGTTCTCGGGGCCGGGATCCAGCTCCGGCCATTGCAGGAGTTTACGGTGCAACGTGCGGCGCGAGATGCCCATCAGTTCGGCGGCGCGCGTGCGGTTACCCGCGGCGGCGGCCAAAGCCTGCTTGAGCAGCTGCTTCTCGTTCTGCTCGCGGTCGAGGATGTTGCCGCCGGCGGAGGGCAGGGCGGAGACGGCGACGCTCGTCGCGGCCGGCTGGGCGAAACGCGGGTCGAGATCCGTCACGGCGACGGTCTTGCCGGCACGGAGCACCGCGAGGTTCTCGCACGCGTTGCGCAGTTCGCGGATGTTGCCGGGCCAAGGATAGCGGACGAGCACCGCCAAGGCCTCCGGCGAAAGCCTCGCGGCCGCGACCGCATTCTCCTTGGCGAAGCGCTCGAGGTAATGCGAAAGCAGCAGCGGGATGTCGTCCTGGCGTTCGCGGAGCGGGGGCAGGCGGAGCGGGACGACCGAAAGCCGGTAATAGAGGTCCTCGCGGAACTTGCCCTCCTTGACCATCTGCTGAAGGTCGCGATTGGTGGCGCACACCAGTCGCAGGTCGAGGGCGATCGGCCGGTGCGAGCCCAGGCGCTCGACGGAACGCGTCTCCAGGAAGCGCAGCAGCTTCACCTGGGTGGTCGCGTCGATCTCCCCGATCTCATCCAGGAAAAGCGTGCCGCCGTCGGCCGATTCGAAACGCCCGACACGCCGTTCGTTCGCGCCCGTGAAGGCGCCCTTCTCGTGCCCGAAAAGTTCCGACTCCAGCAGGTTGGCCGGGATGGCGGCGCAATGCACGGCCATGAAAGGTCCCTTGGATCGCTGGCTCGCCTGATGGATCATCTGGGCGAAGAGCTCCTTGCCCGTGCCGGTCTCGCCCAGCAGGAGGATGGTCGCGTTCGAGGACGCGACGGAGCGGACCTGCTCGATCGAACGCTGCAGCGCGGCGGACGAGCCGACGACTTCGCCGAGGGAGAACTTGCGGTCGAGGCGGGCCTTGAGGGTGACGACTTCCTTCTCGGTCGTGCGGGCCTTCAGCCCGCGATCGAGGACGAGCTCCACCTGGCGGAGATCGACGGGCTTCTGGAAGAACCAATAGGCGCCCAGGCTCATCGCCTTCACGGCGGTGTCCACGTCGCCGTAGGCGGTCATCATGATGCAGACCGGCTGGTTGGGCAGCTTCAGGGCGCGGTCGATGACCGCCATCCCGTCTTCGCCCGCCATGCGGAGATCCGTCAGCACGGCGTCGGGCGGAACGTCCTGCATGAGGCGCGCCGCTTCCGCGGCGTCCTTGGCGACGAAGGTCTCGTAGCGATCTTCCAGGGCGGCGCGGAGGCCTTCGCGGATGTTCTTCTCGTCGTCGACGATGAGGACGGTCGGTTTCATGGCTCAGGCTTCCGGAGAGGCTTGGTGATTGGCCGCGCCCCAGGCGCGGGCGGCTTTCTCGGCCAGGGCGACGCGAGCGCGGTCGACTTCGGCGAGACGGGCCTTGAGGTTCGCGTTGGAGACGCGGGCGAGGTCGTCCAAGTCGCACAGGTAGGTGCCGTCGAGCCCTTGCACGCCGGAAGCGAAGTTGCGCGGCACGCCGAGGTCGACCAGCAGGAGCGGCCGGCCGTCGCGACGGCCG
>RGES01000125.1 GCA_009917805.1 Verrucomicrobiota bacterium | reverse complement strand
GCCGCCGCCCCGGCCGCCGCTCCGGCTGCTACCGCCCCCTCTGCTCCCGTCACCGCTCCGGCTGCCAAGCCCCAGTCCACCCCGGCTCCCGCCGCGACGACTCCGGCGAAGCCTGCTGCTCCGGCTCCGGCCAAGTAAGCCTGAGTGAGAACCCGACTGCTCAGCCTGTCCGTCCGCTGGGTAGCGTGTCTCATCGCACTCGGTGGCTTCGCGCAATCACGGGTGCCTGCCGCCCCTGACCTGGATCAGCTGACGCCCGAACAAGGCCAGGCTTTCCTATCCGGCTTCCGCCACTCCCGACTCAACGGCGACCTCTGCCTGCGTTTCGAGATCATCCACAAGCCCCGCAAAGGAGAATCGCTGCCGCCCGTCCAAGGCACGCTCTGGGCCTCCGCCCAAGGCGAAACCCATCTGCTGCGCGGCGAGATCAAAGACGCCCACGGCCAGCCGGCCCTGGCATTCGTGACCGTCAAGTCCGCCCAAGGAGGCCGCGTCTGGATCAGCCGTCGCGGCGCCCCTGCCGTGGAACTCGACGAAAAGTCCCCCCTGCTCCCGTTGGCCGAAGGCCTGATCCTCTCGCCCTTCGACCTCCAGCTGCCGTTCACCCACTGGCCGGCCACGGCTTACCTCACCACGGAGAAACGCCGGCGTCCGGTGCACACCTTCGACGCCCTGAATCAAGCCGGACGCGAGCCCGCCAAGGTGAACTTCGCCATCGACCGCACCTACGGCGTCATCGTGCAGGCGAGCTGCTTCGACGCGAACGGCAAGAAGACGCGCACGATGCAGGTCGAAGAATTCTCCAAGGTCGACGACCAGTGGATGCTCGCCGCCTGCAGCGTGCTCGACGAAGCCAGCCGCGACGCCGACCTGCTCCGCATCACGGAAGCCGCCCTCGGCGAACGCCTAGGGCCGCAGACTTTCGAACCCGCCACGCTGACCACCCCCGCGACCCAGCCGGCCCACTTCAAGAAACTGTGAAGACCAAGGTCACCGCCTCCCAGGTCGCCCGCTACTGCGACCTCCTCACCAACGGCAAGCACATCGCTGACTTCGAAGGCTCGCGCAATGGCCTGCAGCATAAGGGCACGCGCCCGGTCCGCAAGGTCGGCGCCGCCGTCGACGCGGGCGCCGAGGTCTTCACCGAAGCCGCCCGCCGCGGCGTCGATTTCCTGATCGTCCACCACGGCATGTACTGGCGTCCGGTTTCGCCGGAACGCGAGGTCCGGGCCCTTCGGAAAGCCGCGCTGAAGAAGACCGGCCTGTCGCTCTACTCGAGCCACCTGCCGCTCGACGCGCATCCCGTCATCGGCAACAACGCCCTCATCGCCCAAGACCTCGGCCTCAAGGTCGTCGACTGGTTCGTCGATTACGAAGGCCTGCCGATCGCCTGCATCTGTCAGGGCATCCCGCGCGCCACGTTGCGCCAGCGCCTCAAGGCTTCCTATCCGCAGACCTACAAAGGCATCGAGTTCGGTGCCGCCAAGCCGAAGAAGATCGCGATCCTCAGCGGCAGCGGCCGCAGCGCCCTCGGCCACCTGAAGGCCGAAGGCTGCGACACGCTCATCACGGGCGAGCTGCGCGAAGAACATTTCAACGAAGCCCACGAGCAAGGCTGGAACCTCTACCCTTGCGGCCACTACGCCACCGAGACCTGGGGCGTGAAGGCCCTCGCCGCCGCGGTGTCCGCGGAGTTCGGCGTGAAGTGGGAATTCATCCCGACCGGTAATCCGCTCTGATGAGCCGCGGACGGATAGCCCCGACCCCGACCGGCTATCTTCACGTCGGCCACGCCCGCACGTTCGCCCTCGCCGCCAAGCGCGCCGCCGCGGGCACGCTCCTCTATCGCACCGAAGACCTCGATGCGGGACGCTGCCGTCCGGAGTTCGCCGCCGCGGCGATCGAAGACCTACGCTGGCTCGGACTGAAGTGGTCCGAAGGCCCCGACGTCGGCGGACCGCATGCGCCGTACGTCCAGTCCCAGCGGCTGCCTTGGTTCCGCGACGTCTGGCAGCGCCTGCACGCGACCGGCGCGATCTACCCGTGCGACAAATCCCGCAAAGACGTCGAACGCAGCCTGACCGCCCCGCACGCCGAGGATGATGCCGAACCCATCTTCCCGCCGGCTCTACGACCCCCGCTCGGCGCCGGACGCGAAGCTCGCGAACCCGGTCCGACCAATTGGCGCTTCCGCGTCCCCGACGGCGAGACGATCGCGTTCGTCGACGCGTTGCAAGGCCCGCAGGCGTTCGTCGCCGGACGCGACTTCGGCGACTTCCTCGTCTGGCGTAAGGACGGCTTCCCGGCCTACGAACTCGCGGTCGTCGCCGACGACCACGCCATGGGCATCACGGAAGTCGTCCGTGGCGCCGACCTCCTGCTTTCGACCTCCCGGCAGCTGCTGCTCTACCGCGCGCTCGGCTGGACAGCTCCGTCCTGGGCCCACGCGCCCCTGATCGTCGACGCCGACGGCAAGCGGCTCGCCAAGCGTACCGCCGGGCTTTCGATCCGGGAACTCCGCCAAAAAGGAAAGGCGCCGGAGGAAATCCTCACGGCGCCTTTGGAGCAATTGCTAGGCTGAAGGCTTACGCGCCTTTCTTGGCGTCCGTGGGGGCCTTCGGCGCCGCGCCCTTGGGAGCACCGCCAGCCTCACCCGAGACGATCTTTTCGCGGAAGGCCTTGAACGGCTTAGAGAGCGTCTCGTCGCCGCCGGTGATCGCGAGGGCTTCGTCGATATATTTGAGCGCCTGCTCCTTGGCGGTCGGGTCGATCATGATCAGGATGCGCGCCTTGTTGAAGGGGAGCACCGCCTTGCGGGTGCCGGTGACATCGGCGAACATCTCCTCAAGCGCGGCCTCGGCGGACTTGAAGTCCTTGTCCGCGATCGCGGCATTGATCTTCTGGCCGAGCACCCGGCTCTTGGCCGTGCGGTCAGCGGCGGCTTTCTGTTCCTGCGCGAAGGCGGCCTTGCCTTCCGGGGTGTTCTTGAACGAGGCGAGCTTATCGAGGTATTCCTTGGCGGTCTGACCGCCGAAACCGACGGTCTTGCCGAACACGTCGCCGGACTTGGCGTCGATCAGCAGCACGGTCGGAAAACCGGTGACGCCGAACTGCTTCGAGAGCGCGGCGTTCTTGGCCTTCAGTTCCGGGGCCTGCGGCTTGGATTTCGGGTAATCGAGCTCCACCAGCACGTACTTGTCCGCGACCGCGGCAAACTCGGCGGACTCGAAGACATTCTTATGAAGCGCCTTGCAGGGCGGGCACCAGTCGCTGCCGGTGAAGTCGACCAGCACGGGCTTGTTCTCCTTCAGGCCTTGCGCCTTGGCGGCATCGAGGTCGGTCAGCCAGACGGGCTCGGCGGCGAAGCCGAGGACCGCGGCGAAAAGGGTGAGGATAGCGGTGAGCGTACGCATGTTATTTCTTGGAGGGGGTGGCGGGCTTGACCTTCTTGGCGGCTGGCGCGCCGAGCTTAGGAAGATAGGCTTCGGGACCGGAATCAGGGGAATAGCCTTCGGCCCGGTTGAGGACCTTGCCGCCGGCGGTCATGACGATGACCGTCGGGAAACCGCTCACGCCGAACTTCTTGGAAGCGGCCTGGTTCTTGGCCTTTTCGGCGGCAGGCTGTTCCTTGCGCTTCGGAAAATCCAGCTCCACGAGCACGTAATCCTTGGCGAATTTCTCGAACTCAGGGGTGTCGAAGACCTCCTTGTGCAGCTTGATGCAGTAGCCGCACCAGTCGCTGCCGGTGAAATCGACGAGGAGCTTCTTGTTGTCCTTGGCGGCGACCTTCTTGGCCTCGTCGAGGTCGGTCAGCCAGGTGAGTTCGGCCCGCGCCGTGACGGTCGCGAGCAGCATCAGGGTGAGGAGGAGCTTCTTCATGGAGATTATTTCTTTTCCTTGTCGGCGGCCTGGGCGGCGGCGACCTGGGCCCGGAACTGCTTGAGTTCGCCGGTGAGGTCGGCGGGGTTGTCGGCGATGACCTCATCCAGCACCTTGATCACGGCGGCGTGGTCGCCGGGCTTGCAGACCTGCACGCTGCCCACGCGGGCGTTGACGGCGAGGGTCACCTTGGCGGCGCCGGTGACCTTCTTTTCCTGGAGGAATTTGGCGATCGCGGCCTCGGCGGCGGCGAGGTCCTTCTTCTCGAGGTGCGGCGTGATGATCGTCTCGAGTTCCTGGCCGTAGCCGCGCACGAGGACTTCGTCCTTCTTGCTCTGGGCGAACTTGGCCTTACCCTGGGAATTGTTCTGCTTGAGGAGCTCGGCGAGGTGGGCGAGATACTTGACGGGGCCGCCTTCCTGATAGCCGGTCTGGGCGAACGGCTCTCCGTTGGCGTCCATGAGCAGGATCGTCGGGAAACCCTCGATGGCGAACTTCTCGGCCCACACCTTGTTCTTGGCCTTCTCTTCGGCGCTCTGTTTCTTCTTCTGCGGGTAGTCGAGTTCGACGAGGACGAAGTCCTTGGTGACGGCGGCGAACTCCTTCTGGTCGAAGACTTCCTTCTTCAGGCGGATGCACCAGCCGCACCAGTCGCTGCCGGTGAAGTCGACCAGGATCGCCTTCTTCTCGGCCTTGGCGACCTTGATGCCTGCATCGAGGTCGGTCAGCCAG
>RGES01000124.1 GCA_009917805.1 Verrucomicrobiota bacterium | reverse complement strand
ATGTCATCCAGGGCGCCGGCTTCACCCCGGAGCAGCACGCCCGGGCCAAGGCGGCCTTCGCCCAGTCGAAGGAGGCTGGACGCTACCAGGACGGCTACGCCGCCCAGCGCTTCCGCCGCGTGCAGAGCGCCGCGCCGGTCAGCCTCCTCGACTCGCTCGTCGCGGCCTTCCCCGACCAGCCGCGGGCCTTCCTGGCCAAGTGCCTCGACGCGGGCGACATCCTCGTGAACGGCCGGGCCAGCCACGCCCGGGTGACCGTCACCAAGGAGGATAAGGTGCTGATCGTCTTCGGCGGACCCAAGCAGTGCTACGCGGCGACCAACCCGGCCGAATACTGGGCGGAAGGCGTGCAGGACTGGTTCGACACCAACCGGACCATGGACCACGACCACAGCCTGCTGCGCACGCGCGACCAGCTCAAGGCCTACGACCCGCCGCTCGCCGCGCTCTGCGCCGAGGTCCTGGGCGATACCCCCTGGCGGTTCGTCTCACCGCGGCTGCGGGCCGGCCAAGGCCACCTCGCCGGCTACGACCCGACCACGGCTCCCAAGGTGAAGAAGCTCCCGCACATCGACGCCGCCGCCCAGGACTACTACGACCAGTACTGGAAGGACTACTGGCGGCGACTCCACGCCAAGCACGACGCCCCCGCGGCGAAGTGAACAAAAAGGCCGCCCCGATGGGCGGCCTTTCGATGCGGTCATCCGGACCTCGGCTTATTCGAAGTCGTAGATCTTCACCGAATCCCAGTAGGCCTTGCAGTCGGCGATGAAGGCCTGGTGGATCGGGTCGACCTGGTAGGCGTCGTGGTCGGCGTGGTTCTTGAAGACGAAGAACTCGGCGAAGTCGTAGGAGGTGTCGATGATCGGGCGGACGGCGTGCTTGCTCGGGACGCCGACGTAGCCGCTGTGGATGCTCTTGATCTTGAGCAGGCCGCGGAGCTTGGTCTCGAATTCCGCGCGCTGGGCGGCGGTGAGGTCTTTTTTCAGGTAGAAGAAGACGATGTGGTGGAACATAGGACGGCAAGGTTTGGCCAAGTCCCGGCCGAAGGAAACAGCAAAGTGCGCCGGCCAAAGGCGTCCTTGCCTCAGGCCGACCGCGGGACACGCTGGCGGCCTCGCATGCAGTCCCTCGTTCCCCTCTTCCCGGAAGTCACGCCCGCCCAGTGGGAGCAGCTGACCGCCATGGCCGCGCTCCACCGCGAGTGGAACGAGAAGATCAACCTGGTCTCGCGCAAGGACATCGAGAACCTCGAGCGCCACCACTACGCCCCGTGCGTCGCGGCGGTGAAGTTCCTCAAGCTCATGGACGGCTGCCGCGTCATGGACGTCGGCACCGGCGGCGGCTTCCCCGGCCTCATCCTCGCCGTCCTCTACCCCAAGGCCCGCTTCACGCTCGTCGACTCCGTCGGCAAGAAGATCACCGTCGTCACCGACATCGCCGCGCGCCTCGGCCTCAAGAACGTCGACGTCAAGAACGCCCGCGCCGAGACGATGAACCACGAGCACGACTTCGTCACCGGCCGCGCCGTCGCCGACCTCCGCACCTTCGTCCACAACACCCGCCAGCTGCTCTGCAAGGGCCAGAAGCATTCCCTGCCCAACGGCATCCTCTACTGGCAAGGCGGCGACCCCGCCGAGGAGGCCGCGAAGTCCAACCTGAACCCCGTGTTCAGCTTCGAGCTCCGCCCCCTGCTCTGGAACGACGAGAAGTTCGAAGGGAAGCGCATCGTGCTCTACCGCAGCCAGGACCTCCTGCGTTGCAAGAAGCCCGACATGCCCGGGATGACACAATAGGCCCGCCCCGTGCCTTGACCCGTGGACGGCAACCCGCACGGTAAAGGCGATGTCCCGTCAGAGACTCCCACTGAACCCGGCCGGCGAGCGCCTTGAGGCCCTCCTGCGCCAACGCATCGTCTACCTCGACGGCGCGATGGGCACCATGATCCAGCAGCTCAAGCTGCAGGAAGCGGACTACCGCGGCGAACGCTTCAAGGACCACCCGGGCCAGCTCAAGGGCAACAACGACCTCCTGGTCATCACCAAGCCGTCGGTCGTCCGCGACATCCACCGCGCCTACCTCGACGCCGGCGCCGACATCCTCGAGACCAACACCTTCAACGGCACGACCATCGCGATGGAAGACTACGCGATGACGCACCTCGTCCGCGAGCTGAACACCGAGGCGGTCAAGGTCGCCCGCCAGGCCGTCGACGCGTTCAAGGCGGCCAACCCCGGCAAGGACGCCTTCGTCGCCGGCGCCATCGGCCCGACCAACAAGACGCTGTCGATGTCCCGCGACGTGAACGACTCCGCCAAGCGCGACGTGACGTTCCTCCAGGTGCGCGACGCCTACCGCGAGCAGGTCGACGCCCTGATCGACGCCGGCGCGGACCTCCTCCTCTGTGAGACGGTCTTCGACACGCTCGTCCTCAAGGCCGCCCTCTTCGCGATCGACGAGGCCTTCGAGGCCCGCGGATTCCGGATCCCGCTGATGATCTCGGGCACGATCACCGACGCCTCCGGCCGCACGCTCACCGGCCAGACGACCGAAGCCTTCTGGAACTCCGTCCGCCACGCCCAGCCGATCAGCGTCGGCATGAACTGCGCCCTCGGCGGCGAGCAGATGCGCCCGCACATCGCCGAGCTGGCGAAGAAGGCCGACATCTTCGTCTCCTGCTACCCCAACGCCGGCCTGCCCAATCCGCTTTCGCCGACGGGTTTCCCCGAAGGCCCGGAAGACACCGCCGCCATCCTCGAGACCTTCGCCCGCGACGGCCTCGTGAACATCGTCGGCGGGTGCTGCGGCACCACGCCCGGCCACATCGCCGCGATTCGCCGCCGCACCGAGAAGTATCCGCCCCGCGTCCCCGGCGCCGTCACGCCCGCGCTGAAGCTCTCCGGCCTCGAGCCGCTCAACATCGTCGGCGGCCCCGGCACCTTCGTGAACGTCGGCGAACGCACCAACGTCGCCGGCTCCCGCATCTTCAAGGGACACATCGAGAAGGACGACTACCGCTCCGCCCTGCGCGTCGCCAAGCAGCAGATCGAAGCCGGCGCGACCGTCATCGACATCAACTTCGACGCGGGCCTCCTCGACGGCGCCGCGGCGATGACGAAATTCCTGAACATGGCGGCGACGGAACCGGACATCACCAAGGTGCCGTTCATGATCGATTCGTCGAACTTCGACATCATCGAGGCCGGCCTGCGCTGCGTGCAGGGCAAGGCCATCGTGAACTCGATCTCGCTCAAGGAAGGCCAGGCGGAGTTCGTCCGCCGCGCCCGCCTGTGCCGCCGCTACGGCGCCGCGATGATCGTCATGGCCTTCGACGAGAAGGGCCAGGCCGCCTCCTACGAGGACAAGGTCCGCATCTGCGTCCGCGCCTACGGCATCCTCACGCAGGAAGCCGGCGTCGACCCGCAGGACATCATCTTCGACCCGAACATCCTCACGGTCGGCACGGGCATGAAGGAGCACAACCGCTACGCCCTCGACTACATCGAGGCCGTCACGGAGATCAAACGCCGCTGCCCCGGCGCCCGCACCTCGGGCGGCCTGTCCAACGTCTCCTTCGCCTTCGCCGGCAACAACAAGGTCCGCGAAGCGATCCACTCCGTCTTCCTCTACCACGCGGTGAAGGCCGGCCTCGACATGGCCATCGTCAACGCGGGCATGCTCGAGGTCTACAGCGAGATCGAGCCGGAGCTGCGCGACCTCGTCGAGGACCTCGTCCTCTGCCGCCGCGAGGACGCCACGGACCGCCTGATGGAGGCCGCCCCGCGCTACGCCGCCACCAAGACCGAAGGCGCCGACACCTCCAAGAAGAACGAGTGGCGCAACCTCGGCGTCGAGGCCCGCCTCGAGCACGCCTTGGTGAAGGGCATCGACGACCACGTCGTCGCCGATACCGAAGAGGCGCGCCTCAAGCTCGGCCGCCCGCTGCTCGTCATCGAAGGCCCGCTGATGGACGGCATGCGCGTCGTCGGCCAGCTCTTCGGCGAGGGCAAGATGTTCCTCCCCCAGGTCGTCCGCTCCGCCCGCGTGATGAAGACCGCGGTCGCGCACCTCGAGCCGTTCATGGCAGCCGAGAAGGTCGGCGGCTCGACCCAGGGCTCCTTCCTCATCGCGACCGTCAAGGGCGACGTCCACGACATCGGCAAGAACATCGTCGGCGTCGTGCTCGCCTGCAACAACTACGCGGTCACCGACCTCGGCGTGATGACCCCGACCGAGAAGATCGTATCCGAGGCCCTGCGCCTGAAGCCCGACTTCATCGGCCTCTCCGGCCTGATCACGCCGTCGCTCGACGAGATGATCACCGTCGCCAAGGAGCTGAAGCGCGCCGGCATCAGCACGCCGCTGCTCATCGGCGGCGCCACCACTTCCAAGGAACACACCGCCATCAAGATCGCCGAGCATTACGACGGCCCGATGGTGCACGTCGGCGACGCGTCGCTCGTCACCGCCGTCTGCAGCGACCTCCTCAACCCCGCCAAGCGCGAAGGCTTCGTCGGCGACCTCAAGGCCGAGCAGGCCGAGATGCGCGAAGCCTACGACAAGCAGCAGCCCGCCGTGGTCATCCCGCTGGCCGAGGCCCGCAAGCGTCCGCTCA
>RGES01000123.1 GCA_009917805.1 Verrucomicrobiota bacterium | reverse complement strand
TTCGGCGACGTGCTCTGCTTCCTGGACGAAGGCGAAGGCCTGCACACCTGCGTGCATATCGCCGACGACATCGTGCTGACCAAGAACGGCGACAGCATCCTCGCGCCTTGGGCGCTCATGCAGCTGAAGGACGTGGATGCGATCTATCGTCGGTCCCCGAGCACGCGGATCCAGGGCTATCGCCTCAAGAAGTAAGCCTCGGTCCGCGTCGCTGTCCCCGGCGGGAATCGAACCCACATCCTCGGTTTAGGAAACCAATGTTCTATCCGTTGAACTACGGGAACGCGACGACCAGTAAGCCGGGGCCGGGCCGTTCGGGCAAGCCCGCATCGGCGGGGTGGGCTTGACTCCCCGGTGTTTAGGGTAACTTCAAAGGCATGTTCGCCGTCCTTTCCGCCGTTGCCGAGGTGCCGTTGAGGATTCCCCATTGGGCTTGGGCGGCCTTCCCGCGTGCTGTTCTGGGGCATCCTCGGCGCCGTGGCCATGCGCGCCGTGTTCATCGTCGCCGGCATCGCCGCCGTCGACAAGTTCGCCATCCTGCTGCCGCTGTTCGGCGCGTTCCTGCTCTTCACCGGCCTGAAGATGGCCTTCGCCGGGGACGAGCACGCCGGCAAGGGCGTCGACGAGAACTTCGTGGTCCGGATGGTCCGTCGTTTCCTGCCGGTCACGAACCGCCTGCACGGCGAGGCCTTCGTCGCCCGCGAGGACGGACGTCGCGTCTTCACGCCGCTCTTCGTGGTCCTCCTCGTCATCGAGAGCACCGACCTGCTGTTCGCGATCGACTCCATCCCCGCCGTGCTGGGCATCCTGCCGACCGACATGGCCATCGAGGAGAAACGCTTCATCGCCTTCACGTCCAATATCTTCGCCATCATGGGCCTGCGTTCGATGTACTTCGCCATCTCCGGCTTCATGCATCTCTTCCGCTTCCTCAAGCCGGCCTTGTCCTTCATCCTCGTCTTCATCGGCCTCAAGATGATCCTGCCGTGGGCGGCTGGCTTGGGCCAGGCGGAAGGCCAGCTCGGCGGCTGGGTGCCGGCCTTCCTCGTCCATGAGGGCAAGGTCCATGTGCCGACCTCCGTCTCGCTCTCGATCATCGGGTTCATCCTGGCCTTCGCGGTGGCGCTCTCGGTCGCCTTCCCGAAGAAGAAATAGGCCAGATTTGGTGTTTCCTCCCGCGGGGCTCGTCGCCACGCTGGGAGCGTGTTCCGAGGTCGTTACAAGCTTTACCTGCCCTACCTGAAGGGAAGCCGTACGCTCCTCTTCCTGTCGCTGGTGGCCGCCATCGTCTTCGCGGCGGCCAACGCCATCGGCCTGCCGTTCCTGATCGGCAAGGTGCTGCCGGCGGTCTTCGGCGACGAGGCTTCGCGCGCCGTCCCGCTCCTGACCTGGCCGAAGTGGCTCGGCGGCCAGCCGGCGTTCTATCTCCCGAAGGGCCATGAGGTCGCCTTCGCCGTCGCTTTCCTGCCGGCGGTCTGGCTCGTGCGCGGTCTCGGCGAGTTCTTCTCGACGTTCCTGCTGAACCTCGCCGGCCTGCGCGTCATCGAAGCCGTGCGCCGCGACGTCTTCGCGAAGCTGCAGCAGCTGCACCTCGGCTTCTTCGGCAAGCATTCGATCGGCGACCTGCTTTCGCGCCTGATCTCCGACCCCAACTCCGTCCGCCTCGTGCTGGTCGACGTCTCCAACGACCTGATCGTCCAGCCGCTGACCTTGCTCTTCGCGTTGGGCTACGTGGTGATGATCTGCTTCGCCCATGACCAGGGCTACTGGTTCCTGGCCTGCCTGCTCGTGGTGCCCGCCTCGGTCTTCCTCGTGCGCGGCGTCGCGATGCGCATCCAGAAGCGCATGCGCCAGGGCATGGAGTCCGCTTCCGACCTGAACAGCATCGCGGTCGAGAACCTGCAGTCCGCGCGCGAAGTCCGCGCCTACGGTCTCCAGGGACGCGAGTCGCAGCGCTTCAACCAGGCCAGCCAGGAAGGCCTGCGCATCCAGGGCAAGCTGGTCCGCTACGAGAAGGCCCTTTCGCCGCTGGTCGAACTCACCGCCGCGGCCGGCATCTCCGCCGCCATCGCCGTCGGCGCGATGAACGGCTTCACGCTCGCGGAACTCATCTCGCTGATCGTCGCCTTCTACTTCGCCTATGGTCCGATCAAGCGGCTGGGCAACGTGGCCAGCCGCCTGAGCATGGCCGCCCCCGGCCTCGTCCGCCTGGAGGAGGTCATCGTCGCGCCGGTCGAGGTCGCCGACGCGGCCGACGCCCGTCCGCTCGCGCGGGTGCGCGGCGACCTCGAGATGCGCGGCGTTTCCTTCCGCTACGGCGCCGACCCGGTGCTCGTGGACGTCACGCTCAAGATCCCGGCCGGCCAGTCCGTCGCGCTCGTCGGCCCCAGCGGCGCCGGCAAGAGCACCTTCGTCAACCTCGTGCCGCGCTTCTTCGACCCGCAGCAAGGCGCGATCCTCATCGACGGACACGATCTCCGCGCCGTCCGTCAGGGGGACCTGCGCGCCAACATCGCCTTGGTCTCCCAGGAGCCGGTGCTCTTCAACGAATCGATCCTCGAGAACATCCGCCTCGGCCGGCCTGCGGCCACGGACGCCGAAGTCCGCGAGGCCGCTCGCCTCGCCGGCGCCCTCGAGTTCATCGAGGCCCAGCCCGACGGCTTCCTCACCAAGGTCGGCGAACGCGGCGGGCGCCTTTCCGGCGGCCAGCGCCAGCGCGTCTCGATCGCCCGGGCCTTCCTCAAGGACGCCCCGCTCCTCATCCTCGACGAGGCCACTTCCGCGCTCGATACGGACACCGAGCGCAGCATCCAGCAATCGCTCGCGCTCCTGATGAAGGGCCGGACGACGCTGATCGTCGCCCACCGTTTCAGCACGATCCGGGACGTGGACCGCGTGCTGGTCTTCGACGGCGGCCGGATCGTCGCCGACGGCACGCGTGAGGCGGTCTACGCGTCTTCGGACCTGTTCCGCCGCCTCTGGGACAACCAAGCCAAGAACCTCGCCTGAGATGCGGCTGCTGGTCGTCAAGTTCACCGGACTGCGCGGCGCGTTGGCCGCGACGGCGGGTTTGCGTACCATCCGCGACCGCCATCCCGGCGCCCAGATCACCTTCGTGACTTCGCCCGGCGCGGAGGTCGCCCTCGAGGGCTGCCCCGCGGTCGTCGAGACGATCGGCTTCGGCGAAGAGGGTTCCTTCCTGGCGCTGGTCTCCCGGCTCCGTCGGCAACGCTTCGATTTCGCGATCGCCTTGGGCGGCGATGCGCGGGCGAACCGTATCGTCGCGCTCAGCGGCGCCGCCGTGCGGGCCTGCGGCGGGCATGCCCCTTTCTTCCTCCGCCCGCTGATGCATCAGCAGGTGTTCGGGGCGGTGGTCGATCCGCATGAGGCCGCCCGCGACCATGAGGTGATGTCGCGCGTCCTCGGTTTCCATGCCGAGACGCCGGCGATGTGGTTCGCGCCGTCGCGCATGCAGGAACACGGCATGATGCTCGAAGAAGGACGCTATGCGGTCATCCATCCCGGCGCGACCCGCCCCGAACGCATCCTCGAGATCGACAAGTGGGCGGCGGTCGCCCGTGAGCTGGTCGCTTCGCGGGCCGTCGAGCGCGTCGTCATCTCGGCCGGCCCGGGCGGCGCGGAACGCATCATGGCCGAGGCCTTGTGCGGGCTCATCGGACCCGTGGCGATGTCGACCGGCGGCCGCCTCCGTTTCTCCCAGCTCGCCCGGCTCATCAAGGAATCGAGGCTCTTCCTCGGCGCGGATTCCTCGGTGCTGCAGCTCGCCGCCGCGGTCGGCACGCCCGTGGTCGGCGTCTTCGGCCCCTCCGACTACGCCCGCGCCCGTCCTTGGGGCACGGTCAACCGGGTGGTCCGCGTCGACACCACGATGTTCGAAGGGGAGCTTCGCGCCGACTATCTGGCGCGCATGGATCGCGCGCTCGCCCGCATCACGGCCCAGCAGGTCACGCAGGCCGCCGAAGAACTCATCCGTATCACGACGCCCTGAGGCCGTCGCTTGACCTGTCGGCGACTTCTGCGACCTTCGTCCCGTGTCCAGCTCCTCCGCCCATTACGACGCCGTCATCATCGGGGCCGGCATGTCCGGCCTCGCCGCCGCGGTCCGGTTGGGGATGTTCGGCCGCAAGGTGCTGGTGCTCGAGCGTCATAACGCCGCCGGCGGCCTCAATTCCTTCTACGCGCGCGGCAAGCGGAAGTACGACGTCGGCCTGCACGCGCTGACGAACTGGGTGCCTGAAGGCGCCAAGGGCGCCCCCTTGGTCAAGCTGATGCGCCAGCTGCGCATCCGTCGCGAAGAGCTCGACCTTTGCCCGCAGCTCGGCTCCCGCGTCACGATGGCCGGGAAGAACCTTCGGCTGAACAACGACTACGAGGCCTTGCTGGCCGACGTCGCCCGCGAGTTCCCGAAGTCCGTCGACAAGTTCGTCGCGCTCGACGCCTGGATCGCCGGCCTGGACGAGGCCGCGCTCGAAGCCCATGGCGGTTCGGCCCGCGCGTTGCTCGACGAGCGTCTCGGCGACCCGTTGCTCCGCGACATGCTGCTCCTGCCGACCTGCTTCTACGGCAGCGCGCTCGAGGACGACATCGAAGTCTCCCAGTTCGC
>RGES01000122.1 GCA_009917805.1 Verrucomicrobiota bacterium | reverse complement strand
GCTGGCCGATGACACGGTCTTCGTCTTCTCGAGCGACAACGGCTACTACCTCGGCGAGCATAATCTCGGTGACAAGCGTACGGCCTACGAGGAATCCCTCCGCATCCCGATGCTCCTCCGGTATCCGCGGGCGGCGAAGGCCGGGCGCACCGAAGACCGCATGGTGCTCAACATCGACCCCGCCGCCACCTTCCTCGACCTCGCCGGCCAGCCGGTGCCCGCCGCGATGCACGGCCGCAGCTGGAAGCCGCTGATCGAAGGCAAGACCGAGGCCGCCTGGCGCGACAGTTACTTCTACTGCTACTTCTACGAAAAAAGCTTCAATGCGCCGCTCACGACCGCCGTGCGCACGGCCGAGGCCAAGCTCATCAAGTACCCCGGCCACGACGAGTGGACCGAGGTCTTCGACCTCAAGGCCGACCCCTACGAGATCAAGAACCTCGCCCAGGACCCCGCCTATGCGGACCTGCGCAAGAAACTGGAAGCGGAGTACGACCGCCAGGCCAAAGCCATCGATTTCAAGATTCCGGATTATGCCGACAAGCCTGCGGCCGACGGCCAGGAAGGCGCCAAGAAGAAGGCCGGGAAGAAAAAGGCGAAGTAAGCCTCAGAAATTTGGTGTTTTCTCCGCAAGGGCTGTCATCGTGCAGCCCTTGCCCATGTCCGCCCCGCTCGACCTCACCCGCGCGCCCTCCTCCGACCCGCTGGGGATCTATCGCTTCCGCGACGGCCTCTACGCCGTCGACCTGATCGCCGCCGCGATCACGGAGTTCGACCTGTTCACGAAGCTTGCCGCCAAGCCCTCGGATCTGGCGACGGTCTGCCGCGACCTCGGCACGCATCGCCGTCCGACCGACGTGATGCTGACGCTTTTCGTCGCCAACGGCTTCCTGTCGCTCAAGGACGGCGTCTACTCCGTCACCCAGCTGGGACAAGAGCACCTCGTCAGCACGTCGGCGACTTTCCTCGGCCCTTACTACGCCTCGCTGAAGGATCGGCCGGTGGTGAAGGACTTCGTCGTGATCCTGAAGACCGACAAGCCTGCCAACTGGGGCAGCTACAAGGACGAGAAACCTTGGAGCGAAGCGATGCTCACCGATGAGTTCGCCACGAGCTTCACCGCCGCCATGGACTCGCGCGGCTTCGTGCTCGGTCCGGCGATGGCCAAGGCCGCGCCCATCGGCGCCCGCACCCGTCTGCTCGGCGGCTCCGGCATCTACGCCTGCGCCCTCGTCGCCAACCACCCCAAGCTTACGGCGACGGTCTTCGAACGCGCCCCGGTCGACGGCATCACCCGCAAGATGATCGCCAAGCGCGGCTTCCAGGCCCGCGTCGACGTCGCCGCCGGCGACATGTTCAAGGACGCCCTGCCCTCCGGCTACGACGTTCACCTCTTCTCCAACGTGCTGCACGACTGGGACACCGACAAGGTCCGCTTCCTGCTCGCGTCTTCCGCGAAGGCCTTGCCCAAGGGCGGGCTGCTGATCGTCCACGATGCGCACCTGAACGACGACAAGACCGGCCCGGCCCCCGTCGCCGCTTATTCGGCGCTGCTGATGAGCGTCACCGAAGGCCGCTGCTACGGCACCGGCGAGATGCGCACGCTCCTGGCCGAAGCGGGCTTCGGCGACATCCGCCATCAGGACACCGCCTGCGATCGCAGCATCGTGACCGCGGTGAAGATGACAGATGGCCGATGACAGATGACGGATGACGGATTAAAAAGACTCCTCCCCCTATCATCCCACATTTCCATCAGCCATCAGCCATCTGTCATCTGTCATCTGTCATCTATCATCACCCATGCCCCGCCTCCTCCTCGCCCTCCTTCTCACCCTCACCGTCCACGCCGGCGAAAACCCTGAGCTCCCCCGTCTGACCGCTGCCGACGACGCCCGCGTCGCCGCGATGCTGGCCCCGACCCGCGAGAAGCTAGACGCCTTACTTTCGCCCGAACTGCGCTACGCGCACTCCAACGGACAGGTCGACACCAAGGCGGCGCTGATCGACTCCCTGACGGACGGCTCGGCCAAGTATTCCAAGTACGCCTACCAGGAGCGTAAGTTCACGTTCCCCGCGCCGGGCATCGCCCTCATGACGGGCCGCTTCGACGTCAAGGCCGTCGTCAAAGGCAACGCCGCCGAAAGCACCATCGGGTTTCTCGCCGTCTGGCGCCTCGAAAAGGGAGAGTGGAAATTCCTCGCCTGGCAGTCCTGCAAGCTCCCGCCGGCCGCCCCGGCGAAGTAAGTTTTCCGTCGTCGCCCTGTCCCTGGGCGCCGCCTCCCTCGTTGCCGCCGACACCCCGGCCAAGCCCAAGGCCAAGGCCGAAACCCCCAAGGCGCCGGTGCGCTTCCAGAACGACGGCAATCCGGAGCACCTGAAGTCGCCGCTGCTGATCAAGCCGGACGAGAACGTCGCCTACGGCCCGCATCGCATGCAGGTGATGTATTTCTGGCGCGCGAAGTCCGACAAGCCCACGCCCCTGCTCTTCTACATCCATGGCGGCGGCTGGACCAACGGCGACCGCTCCTCGGTCAACGGCATGCTCAAGGAAGCCCTCGCCGCCGGCATCTCCGTCGTCTCGGTAGAGTACCGTTATATCAAAGACGCCACCGAGGACAAGGTCGTGCCGCCGGTGAAGGGCCCGATGCTCGATTGCGCCCGCGCCCTGCAGTTCTGCCGCAGCAAGGCCAAGGAGTGGAACCTCGACAAGACCAAGGTCGGCGCCGCCGGCGGCTCCGCGGGCGCCTGCACGAGCCTCTGGCTCGCCTTCCATGACGACCTCGCCGATCCGAAGAGCGACGATCCGATCGCCCGCGAATCGACGCGACTGACCTGCGCCGCCGTCCAGGTGCCGCAGACCACCCTCGACCCCAAGCAGATGCGCGAATGGACGCCGAACAGCCGCTACGGCTCGCACGCCTTCGGCATCGTCGGCGACGCATCGAAGAAGGAATCCTCCTTCGATGCCTTCTACGCCGCCCGCGAGAAGATCATGCCGTGGATCAAGGAGTACTCGCCTTATGAACTGGTCACCCGCGACGACCCGCCCGTCGGCCTCTTCTTCGGTACCCCGCCCAATCTCGGCAAGGACGAGAAGGACCCGACGCACACCGCCAACTTCGGCGTGAAGCTCAAGGAACACTGCGACGAGATCAAAGCGCCTTGCGAACTCGTCTACCCGGGAGCCCCGAACGTCGTCCACGCCAACCCGAACGACTACATCAAGGCCTACCTCCGCCCCGAACTGAAATGAAACGCCCGCTTCTCGCCCTCCTCGCCCTCGGCCTGGGGGCCCTCTCCCTCCTTGGCGCCGACGCGCCGGCCAAGGCGCCGATCAAGACCGTCGCCGCACCCGCCAAGGAAGTCGACCCGGAGTTCCGCAAGTACCCGCTGCCGATCGAGCCGGACGAGAACGTCTCCTACGGTTCGCATCGCATGCAGAGGATCTACTTCTGGCGGGCGAAGTCGGACCAACCCACGCCGCTGCTCTTCTACATCCATGGCGGCGGCTGGTCCGGCGGCGATCGCTCGGTCGTCCGCGCGATGCTCAAGCCCGCCCTGGAAGCGGGCATCTCGGTCGTCTCGGTCGAATATCGCACGATCAAGGACTCGACCGCCGACGGACTCGTGCCGCCGGTGCAGGGACCGATGTTCGACTGCGCCCGCGCCCTCCAGTTCACGCGCAGCAAGGCCAAGGAATGGAACCTCGATAAGACGAAGGTCGCCCTCGCCGGAGGCTCGGCCGGCGCCTGCACCAGCCTCTGGCTGGCCTTCCATGACGACCTGGCTGACCCGAACAGCGCCGACCCGATCGCCCGCGAGTCGACGCGCGTGACCTGCGCCGCCGTCGGCGGCGCCCAGACCAGCCTCGACCCTCACCAGATGCGTGCGTGGACTCCTAACAGCAGCTACGGCGCCCACGCGTTCGGCATCACCTGGGACGCCAAGAAGAAGATCAGCAGCTTCCAGGCTTTCTACGACGCCCGCGAACGCATCCTGCCGTGGATCAAGCAATACTCTCCCAAGGAGCGCTGCGACGAGCTCAAAGCGCCTTGCGAACTCGTCTACCCGGGAGCCCCGGGTGTCGTCCACGCCACGGATAGCGACTTCATCAAGGCCCACCTCCGACCCGAACTGAAGTGAGACGCTTCGCCCTCCTGCTCTTGGCCGCCGCCGTCGGCGCCGCCGAACCTAAGGTGGCGGCGAAGCGCCCGTCGGCCGCCGAGACCAAGGCCGCCGCGCTCAAGCTGGCGATCGACGTGCCGAGCTCGAAGGACGGCACCCTGCAGAAAGTCATCTACTGGCGCCCGGACTCCGCCGCCCGCCTTGTCGACGGACGAGCCGTTCCGCTGCTCGTCTTCCTCCACTCCTGGAGCGGAGGCTTCGAACAGGGCCCGCCGTGGATCGACCAAGCGAAGAAGATGGGCTGGGTGCTCGTCGCCCCTGATTTCCGCGGCCCGAACAGCCGACCCGAAGCCTGCGCTTCCGACCTCGCCTCCCAGGATATCCTCGACGCGGTGGCCTTCGCCCGTCGCGACGCGCGCATCGACGAGACCCGCATATACCTCGTCGGCGGCTCGGGCGGCGGGCACATGTCCCTCGTGATGGCGGCGCGCGCGCCCGAGCTCTGGGCCGGCGTGAGCGCCTGGGTGCCGATCTC
>RGES01000121.1 GCA_009917805.1 Verrucomicrobiota bacterium | reverse complement strand
CCGTTGGCGAGGCCCTTGCCGGTGAGCACCTGGACGTTGTTGTAGAGTTCTTCGTTGATGGTGGTCCAATCGGCGAAGCCCTTCACGATCGGGTTTTCCTTGTCGGTGAAGGCGATGGCGATGGGCAGCTGCGGGCCGTGGCCGGTGGACTGCAGGCCGAGCATCTCGTACCAGCTGGCGTTATCGGCGCCGGCCTTCACGGGCTCCTGGAACTTGCCCCAGCGGTAGCTGTGCATGGCGCAGTGCAGGTTCACGGCCGGGAGGCCGTTGCGGTGGGCGTTCACGATGTTGGCGACATAGGCCTGATCGGTGATGTCGGCGGCGCACTCGTCGTGGACGACCACGTCGAAGTTCTTGGCCCAGTCGGCGTTCTTGTAGATCTCGAAGACCGGCTGGGTGGCCTTGCCCTTGAAGTCCTTGGCCTTGATGTCGACGTAGGCGACCTCGACGGTGGCGTTGAGGCGGGCTTCGATGCCCTTCTTCAGGATGTCTTTCTGGTTGGCGTAGTCGTGGCAGCAACCGCCGGCGACGACGAGGACGCGGAGGGGCTTCTGCTCGGCGACGAGCGAGGAGGTCAGGCCGGCGAGGAGCGCCAGCGCGAGGAGGGAGCGGAGTTTCATTGGGGTGTCGGGGATAAAGATGAGGGAGCGGGTATTGGGCAAACCTAACTTACTTCTTGGCCTTCGGGGCGGCTTTGGCTTCGGCGGCGGCGGTCTTGGCGGCCGCCAAGGCGGCTTTGGTGTCGGCCAAGGCGGCCTTGGCGAGTTCGTCAGGGATCGGCTGGCCTTCGACGAAGGCGTAGAGGGCTTCCTTCTGCTTCTCGGTCATCGGTTTCTCGGCCTTGGGCGGCATCACGTCGCCGGCGGTGCGATCGAGGAAGACGCGCGAGAGCAGCATGCTGCTGTCGGGCTTGCCGATGACGAAGGTCGGGTTCTTGCCGCCCTTGAGCGTCGCTTCGAGGGTGTCGAGGCGCAGCTTGCCCTTTTCTTTCTTCGGTCCGTGGCACGAGACGCAGTGCGCGTCGAACATCGGTTGGATCACCTTGGTGAAGTCGGCCTTCTGCGCGGCGGTGAGCGGCTTGGCCGGTTCGGCCTTCTTCGGCGTGAAGGGCGAGGCGGCGATGAGCGCGGCCGAGGAGAAGAGCAGGACGACGCGCATCGGCTTACTTCTTGGCGGTCTTGGTGGCCTCGAGCGCGGCCTTGGCCACGTCGTCGGGGATCGGCTTGCCTTCGATCCAGAGGCCGATCGCTCGCACCTGCTCCTTCGTGAGCGGCTTCTCTTCCTTGGGCGGCATGAAGTCGTCGTCCTTGGGGTCGAGCGTGATGCGGGCGTGCATCGGACTCTTGGCGAGGTCGCCCTGGACGAAGGCCGCGCCTTCGGAACCGCCCTTCTTGAGGGCGTCAAGGGAATCCATGCGCAGCTTGCCCTTCACCTTCTTGGCGCCGTGGCACGAGACGCAGTGCGCCTCAAGGATCGGGCGGACGACCTGGGTGTAGTCGTCGCGCTTCTGGCTGGTGGTGACCACGCGCGGGGCTTCTTCCTTCTTGGGGGCCACCTTTTTGTTGGGTTTGAAAGGGAAGCCCTCTTCATGGACCAGTTCGCCGCCGATGTGGGCGGCGAAGCTCATCACGCCGATCGCCACGACCTGGGCGGCGAGGCGGACGCGGAATTCCTTGGTGAGCAGGAGGCTGGCGAGGCCGGCGAAGGCCGAGGCGGCGATGCCGCCCCAGAGGTGCAGCTGGACGGCGTCGCCGGCGAAGCCGTTGTAGTGGGCGTGGAGGATGCCGCAGAAGACGGCGGCCCAGGTGCCGGCGGCTGAGAAGACGGAGAGGCGGCGGACGGTCGCGGTGGCCTGCTCGTGGCGTTCGAAGAATTCGAAAAGCGGCACGACCAGCAGCACGGCGGCCGGGATGTGCAGGGCGAGGATGTGGAAGTTGCCGAGGATCGAGAGGACCGCCGGGCCGCGCATCTCGCCGTCGGCCGGCAAGGCGAGCGCCAAGGCGATCAGGAAGAGGTTCGCTCCGGCGACGAGGCCGATGGTCTGGCGGAAGGTCAGCGCGTGCAGGCGTTCTTCGATGCGATGGAGCGGCGTCATGGGGCGAGAAAGGGGTTTCTTGTTTATGGGGTCGGGGAGCGGTGGGGTCAAACGCAAGCGGCCGCGCCATCCCCCAACTTATGAGACACAAAAAAAGCCCGCGGGTTGCCGCGGGCTTTTCGGAGGCAAGCCGTGAGGCTTACTTGTTCTTTTCGATGAAGGCCTTGACCTTCTCGAGCTGCTCCTTGGTGAGGGGGTGACGCTCCTTGGCCTTCTTCGGGGGCATGGCGAGGTCGTCCTCAGGGTTGGAGATGCCGAGTTCGGAAGTCTTGTAGAGGGAGCTCTTGGAAGCATCGCCCCAGGTGATGCCGGCGCCGGCTTCCTTGCCGCCCTTGACGACGGTGGCGAAGGAGGTGGCGTCGAAGCCGCCCTTGGGCTTCTTGGCCTTGTCCTTGCCGTGGCAACCGATGCAGCTCTTTTCGAGGATCGGGGCGATGTCGGCCTTGAAGGCCTTTTCGCGGTCGGCGTCGGTGGCGGCGAAAGCCGAGGAGGCGGCGAGGAGGGTGAGGAGGGCGAGGGTGCGCATGGGTGTGTATTAAGGTAACACCAGAGAAAGCCGAAAGTTGCCCTTTTGGGGAGCAAAAAATGCGTTACTCCCGGATCGCCCAGGCCCGGCAGGCCTCCTGCATGCGGGTCGGGACGTAGGCTTCCACCCGGGTTCCTTCGGGAAGGGCCTTGGAATTGAGGATAGTGGCCCCGGCGTGCAGTTTGGAGAGCATGGCGTACTGGTCGTGGGGGATGAGTAGGGTCATGTGCTCATCCCGGCTGGCGGCGCATTCTTCGAGGCGCTGGAGCAGGGCGGGGAGGCCTTCTCCGGTCTTGGTGCTGACCAGCTTGGCGTCGGGGTAGGCGGCCAGGGCTTGTGCGCGTTCGACCTCGTCGCAGAGGTCGGCCTTGTTGAGCACGGTGATCACCGGGCGGTCGCCGGCGCCGATCTCGGTCAGGACCTGCAAGGTCGTCTCGGCGTGCTTGTCGCGCTCGGGCGAGCCGAGGTCGATGACGTGGACGAGGAAGTCCGCCTGCACGGCTTCCTCGAGCGTCGCCTTGAAGGCCTCGACCAGGCGGTGCGGGAGACGGCGGACGAAGCCGACGGTGTCCGTCAGCAGCAGCGCTCGGCCGGAGGGCAGGGCGAGGCGACGCGTGGTCGGGTCGAGCGTCGCGAAGAGCTTGTTCGCGGCGAGGACTTCGGAGCCGGTGAGCTTGTTGAGGAGCGAGGACTTGCCGGCGTTGGTGTAGCCGACGATCGAGAAGGTCGGGAGCGGCACGCGTTTGCGCTGTTTGCGCTGCGTGGCGCGCTGGGCGACGACTTCCGCGAGGTCGCGGCGGACCTTGGCGATCTTGTCGCGGATCTTGCGCTGGTCCATCTCCAGCTGCGTCTCGCCGGCGTCGCGCTGCATCGTGCCGCCGCCGCGCTGGCGGTCGAGGTGGGACCAGAGGCGCTTCAGGCGCGGCAGCATCTGCTGCAACGCCGCGAGCTCGACCTGGAGCACGGCCTCGCGCGTCTTCGCGCGGGTGATGAAGATGTCCAGGATGATCTCCTGGCGGTCGATCGCGCGCAGCTTGGCGTCCTTCTCCCAGTTGCGCTGCTGGGCGGGCGTGAGCTCGTCGTCGAAGATGATCAGCCCGCATTCCTTGTCGCGGGCCAGCTGGGCGATCTCCTCGAGCTTGCCGGAGCCGACGAGCGTCCGCGGGTTCTCCTCGCGGAGCTTGGCGATGATCTCGCCGCGGATCTCCACGCCGACGTTGCTGACGAGCTCGTGGAGCTCATCGAGCAGCATCTGGGCTTCTTCGGGGGTGTCCTCGGGACGTTGCAGGCCGACCAGGATCGCGCGGTTGGAGCGGGCGATGACCTCGGGGTCGAAAGGGTCGAGCGGCTTGTCGGCTTTTTCTTCGGATGCGTCGGACACGTGGCGGAAATGAAAAGGGGAAGGGCACTCTGGCCCTTCCCCTTGCTGAGGCAAAGCGATTTGCAGGAAGTTATTGGCCGAATTCCACCCAGTCGACGTTCATGAGGCCGCCGCCCTTCTTGGGGTTGGTCAGGACGAGGTAGATGTCATGGCGACCAGGCGTGGGCGTGAGCTTAGCCTTGTTCTCCATGAACTTACCCCAGTCGCCGGTGTGGGCGATGTCGACGGTCGCGACGAGCGGGCCGGTCGGGGAGTCGAGGCGGACTTCGATCTGGCTGCCCTTGGCGCCGCCGCCGGCGGAGGCGTTGACCTTGACCTTGCTGGTGTCGGCGAGGTTCAGGTTGGCGAACTTGATCGTGGTGCCGTGATTGGTGGAGCCGATGGCCTTGCCGGTGTTCTTGGCGTTGGTGATCTCGCCGGATTCGGCCTCGAGGCGGCGATGGCGCAGCGCGACGGACGCCTTGCCCGAAAGCGGGCCGGCGACGCCGGCGCCGACGTCGGTATAGATTGCTTCGAGGAGGAGGATGCCGGGCTTGTTCTCCTTCGGCGCGGTCAGCTGGCCTTCGAGGCCGCGGGCGAGCGTCGGTCCGCCCTTGCCCTTTTCGAGCGCGAGCATCCAGCGCAGCATGATGGCGACTTCATCTTCGGTGTGCTGCGGGTGGGCGAGCATCGGGACCTGGCCCCAGACCCCGCTGCCGCCGAGACGGAC
>RGES01000013.1 GCA_009917805.1 Verrucomicrobiota bacterium | reverse complement strand
TCGGAGAGCACCGAGTAGTTGGCCGAGGCGTAGCCGGCGTAGCGGCGCTCGATGGAGTAACCGACGGCGAGGTCACGTTCCCAGAGGGCGGGCTCTTCGAAGGAGTGCTCGAAGGAATTGGTCAGGCTGCCGACCGAGATACGGACGCGGAACTTCTGGCCGTCGCCGCGGTACCAGCCCTCGGAGTTGGCGAAGTCGAAGTTGGATTCGGCGTACTCGACGAAGCCGACGAGGCCTTCGACGGTGCTGTAGCCGGCGCCGAAGCTGACCTGGCCGGTGGGGCCTTCCTTGACCGTGACGCGAAGGTCGCTCTGGCCGGGGATCGGCGTCGGGACGGGCGTCACGCGGACTTCCTCGAAGAACTGCGTGTTACGCAGGCGCGCCTCGGAGACGCGCGTGCGGGCAAGGTCGAAGACCTCGCCGGGCCCGAGCGCGAGCTCGCGGGCGATGACGGTGGAGCGGGTCTTGGTATTGCCCTGGATCTCGACGGCGCGGACAGTGTGACGCTGGCCTTCTTCGATCTGGAACTTCACGTCGATGGCGCCGGTCGCGAGGTTGGGCTTACGGACGACCTGGACGGAACTGTTGATGTAGCCCATCTGGCCGTAGTATTCGCGCAGCTTGTCGGCCGCGGCTTCGATGGCCGGCACCGCGAAGGCTTCGCCGCTGGCGATCTTGTCGAACTCGGCGGGGTGGGCGCCGCGACGCAGGGAGGGTTCGGCGACGACCTTCTGGAGGGATTCGGTCGAGTAGAGCGGATCGGTGGCGCCGAGGCGGTTGCCCTCGAAGGCGATCGCTCCGAGGGTATACTTGCGGCCTTCCTTGATCTTGAAGACGACGTCGACCCAGCCGGAGGCGCCTTTGACGTCCTTGACTTCGCAGACCTTCTCCGGATCGGCGTCCTCGACTTCGACGTCGAGGTAACCCTTGGAGCGGTAGTACTCGCGCAGCTTCTTGCAGTCGGCGCGGTACTGCTCGGGGTCGAGACGGCCGCCGCCGATGAGCCAGGACCACTTGTACCAGCGGTATTCGCTGGTCTTGAGGTCGGCCGCGTACCAGAGGTCGTAGCGGTCGAAGGAAGTCGCGCCTTCGAAGCGGAAATTATCCACCTTCAGTTCGATGCCTTCGTCGACGATGACCGCGACGATCTTGCCGCCGGTCGTATCGCGGAGCTGGGAGGTCACGCGGGCGAAGGGACGTTTCTTGCGCAGCTCGTTCTGGAGCTTGACCTCGGAGCGGCGGAGCTGGGCCATGTCGAGGGGTTCGCCGACCTTCAGGTCTTCGACCTCGACGCCGCCGAACCAGCCGGCCTTGCCGACGATCCCGTCGCCGCCGATATATTCGATGCCTTTCAGGATCGGACGGGGTTCGACCGTGACCACGATGTCCACTTCGCCGGTCTTCGGATCGAGCACCGGCTCGACCATGGCCTGGTTGAAGCGGCCGGTCGCGTAGAGGGAGCGCACCGTGCTGGCGACGGCGTCCTTGGAGAACGGCTGTCCTTGGCGGAGGGCGACGAAGCCGAGGACGAACTGCTCGGAGACGGCCGTGCCGTCCGTCTTGATGCGGATGGAGCGGACGAGCGGGTCCTTCGTCGCCGGGGCGATCTGGGCCGCGCCGACGAGCGGCGACAGGGCGAGGGCGAAACAGGCGGCGCGAAGCCAGCTGCGGCGGAAGGAGGGGTTATTCATTATTTCGGTAATCTTTGGCCGGAGATTCGAAGCGTGTCAGCCCCGGATTAAAGAGCAAGTTGATGTCGGAGGTGGGTCCGTTACGGTTCTTGGCCACGATGAGCTGGCGGGCGTAGCAGCCGTCCTGCCCTGCCTGCTCGGCCTCGGCCTCGGCGGCCTTGCCCTGGCTGACGGGGGGCTTGGAGATCAGCATGACGATGTCGGCGTCCTGCTCGATGGAACCCGACTCGCGAAGGTCGGACATGCGGGGCTGGCGGGCTTCGTCCTCGGACTTTCGGTTCAGCTGGGCCAGGGCGATGATGGGGATCTTGAACTCCTTGGCCATGGCCTTGATGCTGCGGGACACTTCGGCGATCTGCTGTTCGCGGGGGAGGCCCGAGTCGAGGCCGTTGATGAGCTGGATGTAGTCGATGACCACCATGTCCAAGGGGGTGCGGGCATGGACGCGGCGGCACTTGGCGCGGATCTCGAGGATGTTCTGCCCGCCGTTGTCGTCGACCACGAGGGGCAGTCCCTTGTACTCGTTGGCGGCCTGGACGAGGTCGACCTGCATGCGCTCGTCGGGGTGGGCGGTACGGAGCTTCTGCATGTTCACGCGGGCGCGGGAGCAGAGCAGACGCAGGGCCAGTTCACGGGCCGGCATCTCAAGGGAGAACAGCAGGACGTTGGAAGGCTTGCGGTTCTCGCTCGGCTTCGGGAAGAGCGCGGCTTCGATGAAATTGAGCGCGATGGAGGTCTTGCCCATGCCGGGACGGGCGGCGACGACGACCATCTGGCCGGACTGGAAGCCGAAGGTCAGCGCATCGAGGTCGGGGAAGCCGGTGGGCACGCCCTGCACCGAGTTGCGGTCGCGGATGATGCGCTGGACGAGCTCCATCGCCTCGGCGATGGGCCCGTCGATCGTCTGGGCCGATTCGGAGATGCGGTCTTCGCTGATGCGGAAGAAGGACTGTTCGACCTCCTCGAGCAGGCGCTCGATGCCTTCGGCGTGGGTGTGGGCCTTCTCGACCGTCGTGACGGCGGTGGAGATCAGCTGGCGGAGGAAGTGCTTCTCGCGGATGATCGCGAGCCAGTGGGGCGCGTGCGCGCTCGAGGAGATGAGCCCCGTCAGCTCGTTGACGTAGGTCGCGCCGCCGGCGGACTCCAGCTTGCCTTCGCGGCGGAGCTGTTCCGTGAGCGTGATCTCATCGATGCCCGTGCTCGCCTGGTTCAGCTGGACGGCGACGGCGTAGATGTCCTGGTGCTTCGGGTCGAAGAAGTAGTCGGCCGTGACGCGCTGCTCGAGGCAGCGCTGGAGCGTGTCGCCGCCGTCGATCACGATGCTCGCGATCAGGCCGCGTTCGGCGTCGAGGTTATGGGGCGGCACGCGGTCGCCGTAGTTGGGAGCGGCTTCGCGGCGCGGGCGCTGGGATCGTTCGGCCATGGGAAAGAGGCAGTGTGCGGAGGGCGGGAACGGAGGACAGCGCCAAACGGCGGGGGCCGTTCACGCCTTGTTCGCACCCTATTCACAGGGCGGGAAACCCCGGAAAAGAAAAAGGCGCGAAGTTCGCACTTCGCGCCTTTCGGGGAGCCGGTCCGATTACTCGGACTTGGCGGCCTTTTCCTTGCGGGGCTTGCGGGCCTTCTTGCCCTTGTCGTCGCGGTACTCGCGTTCCTCGGCCTCGGGGGCCTCTTCGGCGGCGACTTCGATCGGGTTCTCGGAGACCACTTCGAACTCCTGCTCGACCATGACGGTGCCATGGAGGCGGATGCTCGTGATGTGCTTGCCGAGGAGCTTGACCGGGCCCTGGCCGAGATGGATGCGCTTGCGCTCGATCTCGAGGCCGTGCTCGGCGAGCTTGGCGGAGATCTCGGCGGTGCTGATCGCGCCGAACATCTTGCCTCCTTCGCCGGTCTTGACGGCGAAGACGAGCTTGATGGCGGCCAGCTTGGCGGCGGTGGCGTTGGCGGCCTCGAGGTCGCGCGCCTCACGGACTTCGCGGGCCTTCTTGAGGGCCTCGACGTACTTCGTGTTGGAGCGGTTGACGGGGAGCGCGATGCCCTGCGGGAGCAGGAAATTGCGCGCAAAGCCCGCGCGGACGCGGACCTGCTCGCCTTCGGCGCCTAGGCCGTCGACGGGCTTGATGAGGAGAACTTCGGTGAATGCCATGGTCTTGCTTGGGTTATAAGGTTGGGAGGGAAAGGATTAGAACGGGACGTCGTCGCCGCCGTGGTCGCCGGAAGGAGCCGGGGTGTCGTTGCCGCCGCGGGAGCGCGGGGCGGAACCGCCTTCTTCGCCGCCCTGGGACTTGCCGCCGATGAAGGTGAAGTTCTCGAGGACGACGCCGAGGCGCGAACGCTTCTCGCCGGTCTTCTTGTCTTCCCACTGGTCGAGCTTGAGGCGGCCTTCGACGAGGATGCCGGAGCCCTTGCCGCAGTACTTGGCGATGATCTCGGCCTGCTTGCCGTAGCTCTCGATGTCGACGTAGGTGACTTCCTCGCGCTTCTCGCCTTCCTTGGTGGTGTAGGCGCGGTTGACGGCGAGGGAGAACTTCGTGAGGGCCTGGCCGGACGGAAGGGCGCGGGCCTCGGGGTCGCGGGTCATGTTGCCCGCGAGGATCACGCGATTGAAGGAAGAGGCCACGGCGCGGAGGGGTCGGGGATTACTTGGTCACCTGCACGAGCAGGCGGTTGATGGTGCGGTCGAGGCGCAGCTTCTCGCGGAAAGCGGTGGGCGCGGTGACCGGACCTTCGAAGTGGAACTGGACGTAGAGACCGGAGGGGAACTTGCGGTCGACGACGCGCGAGAACTCCTTCTGGCCGAGGTTTTCGACCTCGTTGACCTTGCAGTCGATGGACTTCAGGACGTCCTTGAGCTTGTCGATGACGGTCTCAGGCGCATCCGTCGTACCGCGGAGGTCGAGGATGAGGCTGGCGCGGTAGTCGCGGCGGATCGTGGCGGTGGTCATGGTGATGGTGATTTTCTGTTGGTGAGGTTTTGGGCGGCCGGGAGGCCTTGGGAAATGAGGGTTTCGAGGTTCTTGATGAAGTCGGGGATGCGCTGGGTCAGGGTCGCGAGGTCGGCGTCGGGGAAACGTCCGAGGACGTGGTCGGCGAGGTCTTGGCCGGGGTGCTTCTTCGGTCCGATGCCCAGGCGGGCGCGGACGAATTGTTCGCCGAGGTGGCGGATGCAGCTGGCGACGCCGTTGTGGCCGGCGGCGGAACCTCCCAGGGAGAGGCGGAGCTGACCGGGCTCGAACGCGATGTCATCGTGGAGGACGACGAGCTCAGGGAGCTCGATCCGGTGGAACCGGAGGAAGGCCGCCAGAGGCGACCCGCTGTCGTTCATGAAGGTGAGCGGCTTGATCAGGTGCACGGAGGAACCTCCGAACGTGATCTTCGCGACCGAGGCCGAGAAACGGCTCTCTTCCTTCCAGACCGCGCCGGCCTGCGAGGCGAGCGCGTCGATGACGATCCACCCCGCGTTGTGGCGCGTGGCGGAATATTCTCGGCCCGGATTGCCGAGGGCGGCGATGACCGAGAATGGCATTTGACTTCAAAGAACAGGTACCGGGGACGCCCGGCGCGGAAATTACTTCTTGGCAGCCGGGGCGGCGGCGGCCGCAGGAGCGGCGCCGGCGGCGGGGGCGGCGCCAGCCGCAGGAGCGGCGGCACCTTCGGCGCCAGGAGCGGCGGCCGCAGCGGCGGCGGCGCCGGCAGCCGGCTCGGGAGCGGCTTCTTCTTCGGCCATCTCGGAGCAGACGACGACGACGCGCTTGGGGTCGCCCGGGAAGGTGATGCCCTTGGGGGCCTTGACTTCGCCGACGTGGATGGACTCGTTGACCTTGAGCTCGGTGACGTCGATCTCGATGAACTCAGGGAGGTCCTTCGGGAGGCAGCGGACGTTGATGGTCTGGGAGACGATGGCGAGCGTGCCGCCGTCGGTCTTGACGCCGTAAGCTTCGCCGATGGCGCGCACCGGGATGGCGGCGGTCATCGGGGAGTTCGGGTCGATCTCCATGATGTCGATGTGGAGGAACTTCTGGGTGATCGGGTGGCGCTGGAACTCCTTGATGAGGGAGAGGAACTTCTTGCCGTCGACATCGAGGTCGATGAGCGAGGCGGCGTTGCCCTTGGCGCGCATGAGGTCGCGGAAGGCTTCCTGGGCGACGGAGACGCTCTGGTTGCCGGACTTGCCGTAGATGATGGCAGGGATGGAGCCATCGGCGCGGAGGCGGCGGGCGGGACCGCGGCCATGGAGCGCGCGGCTGGTGACTTTAAGGGTGAGCTGCTTCATGTTGGTATAAGGTCTTTTGGTGCCTAGTAAGTCGCGGGCCCGCGTTGTGCGGCCGTGCCTTGCCTAGGGAAAGGAGGGTCGAACCTGATAAACCCGGCCCCAGAAGCAAGCGGTAAATTAAAAGGGGGTCTTCCTGATGGAAAACCCCCTTGAAACGGACTTTTGGGCGTCCGGGCTTACTTATAGGTGGCCAAGAAGGCGGCGACGTCGGCCACATCCTGGGCGCTGAGGCCCAGCTGTTCGCCCGACATCATCAGGGAGCGGGTCATCTTGGTCTGGCCGCCCTGGACGCGCTCCTTGGGGACCAGCTGGGTGATGCCGCCGGTGGAGGTGATCACGATGGGGTCGTTATTGGACTGGAGACGGCCGTCGATCTGGCCGCCGGCCTTGAGCTTGAGGGTGACGCCTTCGTAACCCAAGGCGATGTCGGCCGAGGGGTTGACGATGGCGCGGACGAGGGCCTCGCGGCTCTGGCGGGCAGCCCAGCCCTTGAGCTCCGGACCGTAGGCCGGGCCGTTGCCGTTCAACTGGTGGCACATGATGCAACGCTGGGCGAGGGCGGCGCCCTTCGTGGCGTCGCCGGTCTTGGCGAGGACGTCCTGCTCGGTGAAGGTGCCGGCCGGGGCCTCGGGGACCTGGATGGCGTTCACGACGACCTTCTTGGCGTCGTAGACGCCGGAGTTCTTGAGCTCGGCGCGGATGTCGTAAGCCGACCAGAGGCCGGTCATGCGCATCAAAGCCCAGCCCTTCGCTTCGGAAGCGGAAGGCGAACCGGCGGCGCAGAGCTTGATCATGGCGAGCGCGGCTTCCTTGCTGTCGACGAACGAGAGCGACTCGACGGCGAGCGTACGGGAGGCCTGCGACACCTTGGAGGAAGAGGCCCGGGCGAGGAATTCCTGCACGGCGGAGGCCGGGTGCAGCAGCCAGGCGATACGCTCGACTTCCGGCGACCAGGCTTCGGGACCATCCTTGGCGAGTTCGGACTTCACGGCGGACCAGACGGCGTCCTGCTTGTTGGCGGAGCCGATGCCGAAGGCGGCGACGGAATTCTTGTCGGAGACGTCGAGACGACGGGCGAGCTCGATCAGGATCGGCACGGCCTTGTCGGCCGGCGCGGCGTGCAACGAAGTGGCGACGTCGCGACGGACGGCGACGTCGGCGTCCTTGGCCAGCTCGGCGGCGATGCCGAGCGTGTCATGGCCGGCGCGACGGAGCGACTGGAAGGCGAGGCGGCGCAGCGAAGGATTCGCATCCTTGAGCAGGGCCTTGGCGCGGGTCACGCCCTCTTCGCCGAGATGAGGGAGGAGCCAGACGCCGCGGGCGGCGACGTACGGATTGGCGTCGCGGAGGATCTCCGTGACGGCCGGGAGGGACTTCGCGCCGAAACCCTTCAGCGCGTTGAAGCCCAGGTGGCGGACGTTGACGGCCGGATTGCGCAGCACGGCGGCGGCGCCTTCGGGCGTGGAGACGTCGATCTTCGGGATGACGGACTTGAAGCCCTTCGGAGCGATGCGGTAGATCGCGCCCGTGCAGGTGTCATCGAGGGTCTGGTGTCCGCCGACGCGGGAGTCGTACCAATCGGCGACGTAGACCGCGCCATCCGGGCCGACGGCGACGTCGGACGGGCGGAACAGGATGCGCTCATTGGGCTTCGCGGCTTCTTCGGCGGAGATCTTCTTGAAGTCGGTGCCGACGAATTCGCGGGCCGGATTCGAGGTGATGAGGTCCTTGCGGGTCGCTTCGCTCAGGGCGTAGGTGCCTTTCTGCGCGACGAGCTTGTAGGCGAGGACGGTGTTACGCGAAGGCTCGCAGTTCAGGAGCGTGCCTTCCCAGGCCGCGCCGAGGGCGCCGTTCTCGTAGACCGTGATGCCGGTCGGCGAACCGCCGCCGTAGACGTCGCCGACGTCCATGGTATCAGGATCGTCCTGACGCCAGTGGGCGCGGGGCATCGGCTGGCCGGGACGCTTGACGGAGTTGTAGCTCGCGCCGGACGGCGTGGTGTAGCCGGCCGAACCGTATTCGAGGACGAAGGAGGTGCGGCAGCTCTGCGAATCGTCGTTGTCGCCCTGGAAGAGGTCGCCGAGCGAGGACGGGAAGCTTTCGAAGCTGTTGCGGTAGCCGTTGCCGAGGATCTCGAGGCCGGTGCCGTCGGCGTTGAGGCGACCGGAGAAGCCGGAGGACCAGACGAAGCCGTCGTCGCTCTTGGCGCCGGCGACGATCTTGGGTTCGTAGGGCCACTTGCCGCCGCGCATGTCGACGTAGCCGCTGGAGATGCGGAAGGTCTTGCCCGACTTGTCGGTGACTTCGCCGCCGCAGTTGCCGGAGTTGATGTAGAGCTTGCCGTCCGGGCCGGCGACGACCGCGTGGAGCGAGTGGTCATGGTCCTGGCCGCCGAAGCCGGTCAGGAAGGTCTCCTTCTTGTCGACCGCCGGGTCGAACTTGCCGTCACGGTTCACGTCGGTGAACTTCGTGATGGTCGGGGCGTGGGAGACGTAGACGACGTTGTCGATGACCGCGATGCCGAGGGGAGAGGTCCACTCGGGGTCCTGCACGAAGGTCTGGACGGAATCGGCGAAGCCCTTGCCCTTCGTGTCGCTGAGGACGATCACGCGGTCGCCTTCGGGGCGACGCTTGCCCCCTTTGTTATAGATGCGGTAGTTGACGCCCTCGTTGACCCAGAGACGACCTTGGGCGTCGAAGTCGATGTTGGTCGGATTGGCCAGCATCGGCGAACGGGCCCAGAGGGTGACCTCGAGGCCTTCGGGCAACTGGAAGAGGGCGGCCGGCAGGGAGCCGCCTTCGGAAGGCTTATAGGGTTCGGGCGGAGCCTTGTCGGCCGGGGCGGACTTAGGCGCGGCGACCAGGGAGGCGGCGGCGAAAAGGAAGAGGACGGAGCGGGGCATGGCGGGGAGACTGTTTCTACACCCCGGGACACCTCAGGTTCCAGCCTATCTTTTCGGCGCCCTCCCCTGCCGGATCAGGCCCACCACTCCTTAAGCGTGGCGAAGTCCTTGCGGGTGGCGTCCAAGGCGACCTTCAAGGCGCCCGCATCGGTGACCCTGCCCTTCAGGTATTCGACATGGAGGCAGACCGGGCCGGCGTAACCGGACTTACGGAGCAGCGCCACGGAGTCCTTGCCGACGGTGCCTTCGGCGAGGGGGCAACCTTCGGCCAGCCTGCCCTGCCATTTGAAGTTCTTGAAATAGACCATCGAGATATGATCCCGGGCCAAGGCCAGGTGGTTCGGCCAGCAGAGGCCGCCTTCGACCATCGCGTGGAAGAAATCGAAGTTCCAGGATAGCTCGTCGGCACGGTAGTCGCGCATGAGCGTGGCCATGTCCCAGATCGCGGCGCCGACGTTCTTCGGGCCGGAGTGGTTCTGGTAGCACGGCAGGATGCCGACCTGCTTGCTCAGCGAGACGAGGTCCTTGAGCCGCGGGCGGATCTCATCGAGCTCCGTCCAGAGCGACTTCTTGCCGGAGTACGGATACCACTTCATGCGGTAACGCGGGATGCCGAGGGCGCGCGCGGCGCGCAGGACCTTCTCGGAGCGATCCGCTTCGTTCACCTCGTTGATGTCGGAAGTCAGCAGCGTGATCGCCACGCCGCATTTCCGGAAAGCCTCGACGAGCTTCGGAAGGTCTTCTTCCACGCGCGCGGGCTCGACGTGGCCGCCTTTGCGGACCGGCGCTTCGACGCCCTTGAAGCCGAGCTCGGCGACGGTCTCGGCGAGCTGGTCATAAGGCAAGCCGACGAGATGCTTCGTGAAGAGGCTGAATTCAGGGGCTTTCGGCGCAGGCGCGGCCGCGAGCACCGGGCGGAGCATCGCCCCCGCCATGAGCGAACCGGTCAGGCCCAGCATCGAGCGGCGGGTGAGCATCGGCTTACTTCTTGACGATGCGCTTCACCTGGCCGGCGAGCGAGGCGACGAGCACGTCGCCGTTGCTGGGATCGTAGCCGAAGCCGGAGATGCTGAAGTCCTTGGCCACCTGCTGGGACTCCCACTTGCCGGCGTTTTCGCGGAGCGCGAAGATGCGGCCCGAAGCGAAGTCGGCGAACACGTAGGCGTCGGCGATGGCCGGGACGCGGGCGCCGCGGTAGAAGACGCCGCCGGTCACGGAGTTGCCCAGCTTGCGGTCGTACTCGTGGATCGGCGCCTTGAAATCGGAAGGGGCGGCGAGGCCGGGAGCGGACTTCTTGCCCGAGGCGTCCTTCTGGTTGAAGACATGGTTGCCCTCGACGTCATGCCAGCCGTAGTCGCCGCCGGAGACCAGGATGTCGATCTCCTCGTAGAGATTCTGGCCGACGTCCCCGGCGAAGCAGGTGCCGGTCTTGGGGTCGAAGGAGAAACGCCAGGCGTTCCGGAGGCCGGTGGCCCAGGTCTCGGTCCGGACCGAGCCGGCCTCGAGGGGGCGACCGCGATGGGACGTCGCCTTCAGGAAGGGGTTATCGGCCGGGACGGAATAGTAGGCCTGCCCCTTGGCATCGGTGATGACCGAGGGATGGGGGTTGGGGGCGGGGTTGCCGGGCTTCTTGTCCACGTCGATCCGGAAGACGGCGGCATGGAAGCCCTTATTGATATAGCCGGCGTTGTCGAAGGCATCGCCCCCCGCGCCGCCATCGCCGCAGCTGATATAAAGATAGCCGTCGGGGCCGAAATGGATGTCCCCGCCGTTATGGTTGCCCGCCGGGTCAAGCTGGGTGATCAGCGGCTGCTCGGAGTCGGCATCGATGCCGAAGGGCGACAGGCTGGAAACCTTGAAGCGGGAAACACGCTGGTAGAGCTTACCATCAATCCTAAGACTATAATAGACAAAGACTTGCTTGGTTTCGGCCACGCGCGGATGGACGGCGAAACCGAGAAAACCGCACTCCCCGGCGGCATCGAACTTACCGTCCTTCGGGTTGATCTGGAAAACCTGCGTCTTGGTCACCTGACCCGAGCTCAAGCCGGTCACCATCTGGACTTTGCCGCCGAAGTAGGCGGAGGCCTTCTTCTTCTTGTCGGTGGACTTATCCGCTTCGGGCGAAGGAGCGGGATCGCCCTTCTCGATGACGAAGACGACGTCCTTGCTGCCGGGCATCGGGGAGATCGCGACGGGGAGACTGAAGGTCAGGCCAGGGAAGGCCTGGTCCAGTCCGACCGACTCCTGAGCGAGCGCCGCGGAAGTCCCGAGCGTGAGGGAAAACAAGAGAGCGAGGAGAGGACGTGAGCGCATGGGGTGAGGTCTACGCACAGACTTATGACCGATGCCGACCACATGCAAAAGATTTTTTACGACCGCAGGGGGTCCGAAGAAACCTGCACCCTGCCCTTATTTTTCGCTGGTTTTCAGCGCACGGTTCGATACTTAATAGACCCGCATCACTGCACAACCAACCCATAACCAACATGTCCAAAGCCCTCACCAAGTCCCAAATCGCCGGTGCCATCGCCGAAAAAGCTGAGATCAGCAAGAAGCAGGCCACCGCGATCCTCGAGATCATCGCCGCCCTCGCCTACAAGAACGCGAAGAACTCCTTCACGCTCCCGGGCCTCGGCAAGCTCGTCCTCGTCCATCGCAAGGCTCGCCTCGGTCGCAACCCGGCCACCGGCGAAACCATCCAGATCAAGGCCAAGAAGGTCGTGAAGTTCCGCGTGGCCAAGGCCGCCAAGGACGCGATCCTCGGCGCCAAGTAATCTCTCCCGAGATTCACGCCAAAAGGCGCTCCGCGAGGAGCGCCTTTTTTGTTGTCCGCGTTTTCGCACGACACGCGCCGCGCCGCCGGGCACGGTTTTTCTTGCACGCTCCGTCGCACGCGGAATGAATGCATGTACGCAATCCGCCCGGGTGGCGAAATGGCAGCCGCAGCGGACTCAAAATCCGCCGCCCTCTAAAGGCATGAAGGTTCGAGTCCTTTCCCGGGCACTTGCGGCGACGATCGCCGACGACGCGCAAGCCTCGCCGGCGGCTCCGCGTTCAGCGCGCCCAGGCGACGACGCCGGCGAGCGCGGAGGCGAGCAGGAGAGCGCCCACGAACACCGACGCGCAGCCGCGGTTCGAGAGACGTTCCTTGTAGGACAACCCGCTGCCGGGAATCCCCACCGTGCCGTCGACGCGATCCTTGCGCACGTTGATCGTCGCGCCGGGCCGGCCGGCGGACAACGAGGCGCCGGTCTTCGAGACGTTGATCCGGAAGAATTTCCCGAGCGGGATCGTTTTACGGAAACGGAAGAAACCCATCGGCGAGACGCTAGGTCCGCCCTCTTGCCGCCGCAAGCCCCGGCCGCCCCCTTTTTTCTTATGACACTCTGCAAGCCAGGCCGGACTTGCTTTTCCCGGGCCCGCCGACCATAGTGTCGTCAGTTCATTATCAGACGCATCACGAGCAGGACGGGCGCAAGCCGCACCTGCACCAACCGAGCCCTCCAGGGCCGCGGTGGTCATCGGAACCGCAAGGAACCGAGATGAGAGCCGAAAGGCTAAAAACCCAGTCCCCTCCGGATTGATCGTGATGCGCGCTTCTTTCACCGCCGCCCACCATGATCAACACCCAAGACACCGCCGCTCCCGCCCCCAAGCTGTCACCCACGACCTCGAACTGGCCATCCGCCGACGCGACGAATGGCTGCAGACGGCCGCGGCCTGATCGCCATGAACCTGCTCTGGCTCCTGGCGATCGTCGCCTTCCACGCGCTCGCGGCGCGCCGGCTCTGATCAGAAGCGCGCTCCGACGCGCGCGGCCAGGCCCCACTGGGCGCCGGGCTGGAAAGAACCCTGCGTCTCGCCGTCATGCTTGAAGCTGTGGCGCGCGTACGCGACCCATTCGGCGGACCCGCGGACGAACCACGTGCCGGACTTCTCCAGGAACTGGGTGACGCCGACGCGGATCGGGACTTCGCCGATCGCGACCGCGCGCGAACCGTAGCTGCCGTCGGCGAGGACGAAGCTCAAGGTCTCGTAGGCGACCGTGAGGTCGACCGTGGTCGCATGGTCCTCGGTGAGGAAGCCGCGGACGATGATCCCGTTCTGCAGGCCCGTGGCGCGCAGCTCCAATTCGCCGTACTTGCACGGACGCCAGACCGCCTTCACGTAAGGAATCGGCAGGAGGGACGCCTCGAAGCGATCCTCCAGCAGCACGCCCAAGGCGATATCGGTCTCGGCGTCGGGACGCCAACGGGTCGCGACGCCCAGGCCCCAGCGATGGGAGCTGCCGAGGCTCACGCCGTCTTCGGCCGCGAACTCCAAGGCGTAGATCAGCTGCACGCCATACTTCTGGCTCCAATCCCACTGGCGGAATCCCGTGACCATGACGTCGGTCGTATCGCCGTAAGAACGATCCGTGCCGGCGATCGCGCCGCTGAAACGGTGCGCGTACTTATACCACTCGAGGTCGACCGCGCGGTCCGACGTCTGGTAGATCAGCTCGGCTCCGAGGCGGGAGCGGCCGAACTCGCCGGTGACGCCACCGGAATGACTGACCGTATCCGTACCGCGGTACTGGTAATCTGCGGCCAGGATCCAGTCCTTGGTGGCTGCTGGTTCGGTTGCCGTAAGTTGTGCGGAAAGAAGTGAACAAAATAAGGCAGTATGCTTAACTTTAAGCAGGCATTTCATGGTTAAAAACAAAGCTATCCTCGAAACCTTCGAAGGCAAGCGAGTTGCCGGAGGTGATGATTTTATGGCACGAATAATGCTTAATAAAAAGCATTATGCTTATTTCTGCCACCCCCTCTCCTTCCACCGGCGATAACGTCTGGGTCCTGGTAAGTTCCGCGCTCGTCCTGATGATGTGCATCCCCGGCCTCTTCCTCTTCTATGGAGGCCTGGTGCGCGGCAAGAACGTGCTCTCGATCGCCGCCCAATGCCTGGCGCTCACCGCGATGGGCATCGTGATGTGGTGGGCGTTCGGCTACAGCCTCGTCTTCGGCAAGAGCTACGCCGGCAGCTTCGTCGGCCATGTCTTCGGCGGCGGCGAGCATTTCGGTTTCGCCGGCCTCGGCGCCGAATCGAGCGGCTACGAGTCGCGGATCTCGGGCGCCACCTTCGCCCTCTTCCAGGCCATGTTCGCGGCGATCACGCCGGCCCTGATCATCGGCGCCGTCGCCGAGCGCATGAAGTTCTCCGCGGTGATGTTCTTCTCCTTCCTCTGGACCATCCTCGTCTATTATCCCGTCGCGCATGCCGTCTGGGGCGTCACCGGCGATTTCTCCGGCATCGCCAACGCGGACGCCGCGTTCAAGGCCGCGGACTTCGCCGGCGGCATCGTCGTGCACATGACCTCGGGCTGGTCGGCGCTCCTCCTTTGCATCCTCGTCGGCCCGCGCGCCGGCTTCGGCAAACGCCCGATGACCCCGCACAGCATGGTGCTTTGCGTCGTCGGTACGGGCCTGCTCTGGGCGGGCTGGTATGGCTTCAACGCCGGTTCCGCCCTGGCCGCCGACGGCATCGCCATCCAGGCCTTCCTCACCACGACGCTGGGCGCGGCCACCGCCACGCTCGCCTGGGCGGCCGTGGAGAAACTGCACCGCGGCAAGATCTCCGTGCTCGGACTCTGCTCCGGCGCGATCGCCGGCCTCGCCACCGTGACCAACGCCGCCGGTTTCGTCTCCGGCGGTTCCGCCGTGCTCATCGGCCTGCTGGCCGGAACGATTTCCTACTGGGCCTGCTCGGTGCTCAAGCCGAAGTTCGGCTACGACGACGCGCTCGACACGTTCGGCGTGCATGGCGTGGGCGGCACCATCGGCGCGCTCGCGACCGCGTTGCTCATGAATACGCAGGCGAATCCGGCCGGCGGCGCGCTCGTCGCGAAGGGATTGCTCAAAGGGCAGCTTCTCGCCATGGTGCTCTGCATCACCCTCTCGTTGGCCATGACCTGGATCATCGCCAAGATCGTCGCGGCGACCGTCGGGCTGCGCGCGACGGAGGAAGCCGAGGCCCAGGGCCTGGATATCGCCGACCACGGCGAAGAAGGCTATTATCACAATTAAGCCCGTTTTCTGGGGTGCCTGTCCATAGGTCTGCTTTTTTTCGAGCAGGCCTGCGGGCGGGTTAAGTTGTTTTTTGAGCACATTCAAGTCATCGGCTCGAAAGGTGGCGGTTGGCACGGGGGTTGCGAAAGAGCACTCGCCATGAACTCCCTGCTACGAACTCTCACCATCCTCGCTCTGGCGGCAGTGCCCTATCTGTCGTCCGCGCAGAACGCGCCCGCTCCGGCGGCTACCCCCGCCGTCGAGGCGGCCAAAACCCCGCCTCCTCCTCCGGCTCCTTCGCTTGAACAGCGCATCGCCGGCCTCGAGGCCGCCATCGGCAACGGCGATCCCACCGCCTCCCTCAAGGATGCGAAGGGCGCCATCCCCGCCGGCCTCACCACGCCGACCGTCGGCGTGGCCGCTCCCGGCCATAACGGCTTCATGATGATCTGCGCCGCGCTGGTGCTCTTCATGACGCTCCCCGGCCTCTTCCTCTTCTACGGCGGCCTGGTCCGCGCGAAGAACATCCTCTCCGTCGTCGCCCAGTGCTTCGGCCTCGCCGGCCTCGTCGCGGTGCTCTGGTGGGCCGTGGGTTACTCCCTGGTCTTCGGCAAGAGCTTCGACGGCACGCTCCTCGGCCACGTCTTCGGCGGCAGCGAGTACTTCTTCCTTAACGGCGTGACCTCCGCTCCGAACACCGACTACGCCTACTGGATCTCCCAGAACGTGTTCTCGATGTACCAGCTCATGTTCGCGATCATCACCCCGGCCCTCATCGTCGGCGCCATCGCCGAACGCATGAAGTTCTCCGCGGTCATGCTCTTCATGCTCGGCTGGATGTTCCTCGTCTACTTCCCGATGGCCCACCACATCTGGGGCATCACCGGTGAGATGAACGGCGTCTGGAACGCCAAGGCCTCCATCAAGGCGATCGACTTCGCCGGCGGCACCGTCGTCCACATGACCTCCGGTTGGTCCGCGCTCCTGCTCTGCATCATCCTCGGACCCCGCATCGGTTTCGGCAAGAAGGCCATGACGCCTCACAGCATGGTGCTCTGCGCCATCGGTACCGGCATGCTCTGGGTGGGTTGGTACGGCTTCAACGCCGGCTCGGCCCTCGCCGCCGACGGCGTCGGCGCCCAGGCCTTCATGACCACGACCCTCGCCGCGGGTGTCGCCGCCTTCACCTGGGGCGCCCTCGAGTGGATCCTCCGCAAGCACGCCAGCATCCTCGGTCTCTGCTCGGGCGCCGTCGCCGGCCTCGTCGTGGTGACCCCTGCCGCCGGCTTCGTGACCGCCAGCTCCGCGGTGCTGATCGGCGTCCTCGCCGGGGTGGTGCCCTTCCTGGCCGTGGTCTACATGAAGTCCAAGCTCGGCTATGACGACGCGCTCGACACCTTCGGCGTCCACGCGGTCGGCGGCACCCTCGGTGCCATCCTGACCGGCATCTACGCCACGGCCGACGTCAACGGCAACCTGAACACGAACCTCAAGGACATCGTCGGCAAGACCCTGCTGACCGAACAGTTCAAGGCGATCGGCATCACCCTGGTGCTCTCCCTGGCCGCCACCGCGATCCTCGCCTACCTCGTCAAGGCCCTCATCGGCCTCCGCCCGACCGAAGAAGAAGAGGCCCGTGGCCTGGACATCTCGGACCACGGAGAAGAAGGTTACAGCCACAACTCCTAAGCCTCCCTCCAGGGAAGCCGGCTCGCAGGCCGTCCGACACCGGACGGCCTGCTTCTTTTTCAGGATTTCCTGACAGTCGTTCGTAATACTATGGAATTGCCAATAATCAGATACTGACACCAGAATGTCTTCATCCGTCCGCCATGCTTAAGATCTCCGCCCAACTCAACGACCGGGACTTCCAAGGCACCGCCGAGGAACTCGCCACCTTCGTGTCTGAAAAGCTGGCCGAACTCGGCTTCGGCGAGCGCCATCGCTCCTCGGAGCGGCTGGTCCGCTTCTACGCCTACCAGAAGCTCCTGAGCCGCCCGGAGAAAGCCCCTGACGACGGACGCCAGCGCCTCTTCGGCCAGCTGCAGGTCCGCCAGCTTCTGCTCGCCCGCCTGTTGGCTGAGCGCGGCTGGGACCTCGACCGTATCCGCACCCTTCTCCTGCAGAACCAGGAAATCAGCGCCCTGAACAAGCTGATCGACGAATTAGCCACGCCCACCGAGGCGGAAAAGCTCTTCTTCCGGACCCGCTCCAGCTCCGCCGACGAGTCGATCTCGGCGAGCATCGAAGAACCGACCGTCCACCGCGCGAGATCGCCGATGCTTTACTCCCGTCGCGATGACATGGCCGAGCCCTCGGCGCCCGCCTACAAGCCGGCCCGCAAGTCCAGCTTCGCCATGGTGCAGCAGATGAAGCAGATCGCGGAGTCCGATGAATCGCCGGCCGACGCCCTGCGCCTGATGATAAAAAAGGAGCTGGCCCGCGACGACCTCAGCCAGGCCGCACGCAACCTGCTCGATCAGCTGTTGGCCTTCAATCCGACCTCCCGGGGCGACGAACCTAAGACCGAAAGATGGACCAAAGTGAGGCTGACCCACTGGTGCGAAGCCCACTTCAATATCGATAGCCGCGTGACCCCGACCAAGGAAGAACTGTTAGAAATCGCGGATAATTTTAGCAAAGCGTTGATGAAGAAGTATTTATAATTATGACAGTTTAAGTTAGATAGCAGTTGTACGATTGTATCTAACTTGATGTTGACAGTATAAGGGATTGGGGCATGGTGGTGGGGATGATTCCTCCCATGAGCCAACCCAAGATCGAAATCCTGCCCCT
>RGES01000120.1 GCA_009917805.1 Verrucomicrobiota bacterium | reverse complement strand
GTCCAGCCCCGCTTCCGCAAGAACGTCGTCGTCTACCTGCATCGCATCCCGTGGGACGACCGTGGTTCGCAGTTCTGCGAAGAGCTCGCCCGCGATCCCGACGTCTCGGTCATCGAGCCGTTCATGCCAGGCTTCCGCAGCACGCCGGGCGACGTCCCCAGCCATTCGATGGAGGCCAACGCCGAGGTCGTCGCGGCCCTCGTCGAGCATTACGGCATCAAGCAGTACCATGTCATCGGCCAGGGCTACGGCGGCGTCGCCGCCCTCGAGCTCGCCTCGGCCCATCCGCAGCGCATCCGTTCGATGACGCTGATCTCCTCCCCGGGCGCGCAGGAGTTCGAACTGCTCGGCAATCCGCTCGTCAACAAGATCGTCTACGGTTTCCAGGGCGCGGGTTTCTGGGTCTTCACGCGCCTGACGCCGTCCTTCGGCGCGGTCGACCTGCTGCCGCTCGACCGCAACTACGCCAAGACCGTCTTCGACACCGACATGACGGATTCGAAGAAGATCCTCAGCCAGTGGACGAAGCCGTTGCTGCTCGTCCACGGCGACGCCGACTGGCTGACGCCGGTCGACGCCGCGAAGTACACCGCCAAGCTGGCGCCGCAGGCGAAGCTGGAGATCCTCGCCGGCGGTCGCGACGTGGCCTTCGACGCGACCTCGGAGGTCGTCGGCAAGATCAAGGATTTCTACGCCGAGATCCCGCGCGGTCCGGGCCCGCGGATGGCCCCGCCGACCAAGGAGTTCCCGCCGATCCCGCACGCCACCGGTTCGCGCTACTGGATCCTGCTCATCATCATCGTCCTTTGCACCTTCGTGGCGGAGGATCCGACCTGCCTGGCCTCCGGCCTCATGGTCTCCGTCGGCATCATCGACCCTTGGTCGGCCGGCGCCGCCTGCACCGCCGGCATCTTCATCGGCGATACCGCGCTTTATTCCATCGGCCGGTTCCTGGGGCGCAAGGCCATCCGCAAGGCGCCGCTGAAGTGGCTGCTCAAGGAGCACAAGGTCAACCAGTGGGCCGGCTGGTTCTCGACCCCGAAGGGCATGATGGTCGTCGTCAGCTCGCGCTTCGTGCCCGCCAGCCGCGTGCCGACGTTCATCACCGCGGGCATCATGAAGCTGAACGCGTTCCGCCTCGGCCTGCTGCTGCTCGTCGCGGCCCTGATCTGGACGCCGCCGCTGATGTGGCTGGGCTACACCTACGGCGCCGCCGCGATGGACATCCTGTATCGCTTCAAGAGCAACGCGCTCTGGGTGGTCGTCGGCTTCCTGTTCCTGCTGCATGTCGTGACGCATTGGATGGTGCCGGCGCTGACCTGGCGCGGTCGCCGTCAGATCGTCATGAAGGTGCGCGGCCTGCTGCAGCCGTCGCTCTGGCCGGCCGCGGTGCTCTACCTCCCGATCCGGCTCGGCATCCTGGCGCTCTCGCTCCGTCTGCGCCGCCTGACGGCCTTCGCGTCCGCCAATCCGGCCTTCGGGCGCATCGGCGGCTTCATCGGCGACTCGAAGTCGCTCCTGCTCCGCCCCTTCCAGCGCGATTCCCGCTGCTGCCCGACCCTCGCGCTGTCGCTCGAGGACCCCAAGGACGAGCGCGTCAAGGAAGCCGCGGCCTTCGCGGCCTGCCACGGCTTCCCGGTCGTCTTCAAGCCCGAGGTCGCCGAGGACGGCGCGGGCCTGCGCTTCGTGCACACGCAGGAGCAGCTCGAGCAGCTCGTCCGCTCCGCCAGGGAGGATTTCCTGCTCCAGAAGTTCATCTCCGGCTTCGAGTTCGAGGTCGTCTGGCGCCGCAACCCGGGCAAGGACGACGGACGCATCATGGCCATCGTGCAGAAGCGCGACGTCACCGTGCGCGGCGACGGCGAGCAGACGCTCGAGGAGCTGATCTGGCTCGACGAGGTCGCGGTCTCGCGCGGCGAGCTCTTCATCCAGTGCCACGCGCGCGACCTGAACCGCGTCATCCCCGCGGGCCAGAAGGTCACCCTCAACCTCACGGGCAGCTACGGCCACGGCGCCCGCTGCCTGCATCGCCACGACCTCATCACCGTCGAGCTCGACACCGCGATGACCGCCTTCGCCAAGCGCTTCCCCGGCCTGCATTTCGCCCGTTTCGACCTGCGCGCCCTTTCCGTCGAGGACCTCAAGGCCGGCCGCTTCATCGTCACCGAGGTCGGCGGCTGCTGCCACGTCTCGAGCCTGCTGCGCGACGAGTCGCTCCGCTTCTCCCGCTCGTATGCCGTCGTCTGGAGCCAGATCAAGGCCTGCCTCGAAGCCGGCGCCTACAATCTGTCCCAGAAGGTCCGTCCGGTGCCGCTCGACGAGCTCATGGCCCGTTGGAGCCAGGCCCGCGGCCGTCACGACGAGTTCGCCGTCAGCGAGGAACTCTGATCAGCCGCGCGCGGTGAACGCGTGGCAGAGCGCCGCCGCGGCCGCGTCGGATTCGTCGAGCGCGAGCTCTTCGCCGAGGCGCAGGACGGTGCGGATCATGCGGCCGACCTGTTCCTTCGAGGCGCCGCCATGGCCGGCCACCGCGAGCTTGATGCGCGTCGGGGCGTATTCGCCGACCTTGACGCCGAGGCGGGCGAGCACGCTGAGCGCGGCGCCGCGCGAGGCGCCCATGGCCTGGGCGGTCCGGAAATTCTGCACGTAGATCGTCTCTTCGATGGACGCATGGGTGACGCCATGCTCGCGCGCGAGCCGCTCCACGGCGTCGGCGATCTTGCCCAGGCACTCGTAGGGCGCGAGCTTCGGTCCGAGCTTCAGGGTGACGCTGGCGAGCAGGCGCATCGGTTCGGCGCGCGCGTCGATGACGGCGAGGCCGGTGCCGCGCAACGAAGGGTCGATGCCGAGGATGACGGCGCGGCAACCGCGGCCGGCCGGGCTGGCCGCGGCCTTGCGGGCGCGCGGGGCCTTCGCTCCGGCCGGCGTCGACGCGACGCCGCGGAGCTTGTCCGTCCAGAGCGAGCGCGAAGATCTGCGGGCCATGGCGGAAGGATGGGACCTCATGCCGTGATTTCGACAGCAAAAGCGACGGCGACGGATTGCCAACGACCCTGGTCGGGGTAGCGTGAGCCTATGCGGATCGCGTTATACCTCGCTTGCCTGACCTGGGCCGCCTTCGGCTCGGGCGCGGAGGCCGAGGTCGTCCGTCGCGTGGTGCCGGAGATGCCCTCGCTGGAGCTGAAGAGCACGGGCAAGCTGAACCTGAAACTCGTGCCCGAGTGCTCCGCGCTCTGGGCCAGTCCTTCCCAGCCGGGCGTGTTCTGGACACTTTCGGATTCCGGCGCCAAGCCGGCCCTCACGCCGATCCGGGCGGACGGCACCATGGTGCCCGTCGCGAAAGGCTTCTGGGGCGTCGTCACGCTCAAGGGCGCCACGAACGTCGACTGGGAGGCCATCGCCGGCGACGCCGCGGGCAACATGGTCGTCGGTGACGTCGGCAACAACGTCTCCCGCCGCAAGGAGCTCGCCTTCTATCTCTTCAAGGAGCCCGCTCCGGGCGTCACCGAAGTGGCCGAGCCCCGCAAGGTCACCTTCGCCTGGCCGGACCAGTCCGCTTTTCCCGATCCCGACCTGTCGCATGACTGCGAGGCGATGTTCCTGCTGCGCGGCAAGCTGTACCTCCTGACCAAGCATCGTCGCGACACCCTGACGGACCTCTGGCGCGCGGAGATCCCCGCGACGGGCGATCGGGCCGTCCTCACCAAGCTGGCGCGCTTCGACGTGGGCGGCATGGTCACCGACGCCGCCCTGTCGCCGGATCAGAAGCGCCTCGCGATCCTGACTTACCGCAACGTCTGGGTGTTCGACGTCCCCGCCGTGGGCGAAGATATCTTCCATGCGCCCGCGCTGCATGCGCCGATCGCCCCGCCGATGCTCTCTTTCCAGGTCGAAGGCTGCGCGTGGCTCGACGCCGGCCATCTGCTCGTCGGTTCGGAGCAGGGCGACCTCTTCCGGATCGCGCTGACGGACCTCCGGGAGGTCAAGTAAGCCCCTGCGAACAAGAAGACCGGCGGCCTTGCGGCGCCGGTCTTCGGTGAGGGGCTGACGGTTCGCTCAGAGCGCCTTGGCGGCGGCGACCACGGCGTCCTTGGTGATGCCGAGCTCCTTCATGACCACGTCGCCCGGGGCGGAGAGGCCGAAGGTGTCGGTGCCGATGGCCTTGCCGGCGGTGCCGACGTAGCGGCCCCACGAGATCGTCACGCCGGCTTCGATGCTGACGCGCTTCGCGCAGGACGAGGGGAGCACTTCTTCCTGATAGGACTTCGGCTGGCGCGCGAAGACTTCCATCGAGGGCATCGAGACCACGCGGACGCCCGCGCCGAGTTCTTCGCCGGCCGCGAGGGCGAGCGAGAGTTCGCTGCCCGTGCCGATGATGATGTGGGTGAGGGGAGCGGTCTCCTTGCGGAGGACGTAGCCGCCCTTGAGCGTACCCTGGCGGCGCGTGGCGACCGGGATGGCGTCGAGGGACGGGACGTTCTGGCGGGAGAGGATGAGGGCGACCGGACCGTCCTTGCGGGCGACGGCGTGGGCGAACGCGGCGGCCGTCTCTTCGGCGTCGCCCGGGCGGACCACGTCGAGGTTCGGGATGCAGCGCAGCGCGCTCACGGTCTCGACCGGCTGGTGGGTCGGGCCGTCTTCGCCGACGCCGACGGAGTCGTGCGTGAAGATGTAGAAGGCCTGGAGCTTGGCGAGGGCCGCGACGCGGATCGAGGGGCGGAGGTAGTCGGAGAACGTCAG
>RGES01000119.1 GCA_009917805.1 Verrucomicrobiota bacterium | reverse complement strand
AACTCCTCGGGCGGCACGCGGTCGCCTTCGGCGTCGAGCACCTTGTCGCGTTCGTAATCGGTGACGCGGACGACCTTGGAGCCGTCGATGACGGCCGGCGGGGTCGCGCGCCACGACGCGACGATGCGGCGGATGCAGGCGGCGCCCTCGGCGCCTTCGAAGGAGAGGTTCAGCAGGTCCTCATGGTGCGCGCCGTAGCTGAGATGCAGCACGTCGAGCGCGTCGAGGAGCGTGCGGCCGCGGGAGCGGAGGAGCGCGGCGAACTCGCAGAGCATGACCACCGTCGCGTTGGCGTCCTTGTCGCGGACGGCGTCGTCGGCGAGGTAGCCGTAGCTTTCCTCGGCGCCGAGCAGGAAGAGGGTCGAATGGCGCAGCGCGAGCGGAGCGCGGCGGCGGAGCGGGAGCACCGCGGCTTCGGCGCCGGCGCCTTCGGCCAGGCGGCGGCTCCACTTCTCGAGCTTGCGGGCGATCCACTTGAAGCCCACGAGCGTCTCGACGCAGCGGACGCCATGGCGGGCGCAGATGGCGGCGACCAACGGGGTCGTGACGAGGGACTTCACCACGGCCGCGTTGGGCGAACCGGCCTCGGGCAGGATGCCGTTGTCCTTCAGGGAGGAGAGGCGGAACTCCGTCAGCAGCGCGGCGACCTCGTTGCCGTTGAGCAGGCGATGGCCGCCGGCGGGCAGCGGACAGGCCACGCCCACGCGGTCGGAATCCGGGTCGGTGGCGAGGATGAGGTCGGCGCCGATCTCGTCGGCGAGCTTCAAGGCGAGGGCGAAGGTGCTGGCGTTCTCCGGATTCGGGGAGGCCACGGTCGGGAAGCGGCCGTCGTGCTCGCGCTGCTCCTCGACCACGTGCGGGTCGATGCCGACGCGACGGAGGGCCGGGACGACCATCACGTCGCCGGTGCCGTGGACGTTCGTGTAGACGACCTTCGGCGTGTGGCGCGAGATCACCTCGGGATCGAGCACGACGCCGGCGAGACGAGCGAGGTAGGCGTCTTCGGCGGAAGCCGGGACGGAAAGCACGCGGGACAGGTCCTTCTCGAGATAAGGGGCGACGTCGGCGGGGCCGAGCTTGCCGACCTCGGCGACGATCGCGGCGTCATGGGGCGGCAGCACCTGGCCGCCGTCGCCGAGGCAGCACTTGAAGCCGTTGTCGTGCGAAGGATTATGGCTCGCGGTGATCACCACGCCGGCGTGGGCGCCGAGATGACGGACCGTGAAGCTCAGCTGCGGCGTCGAACGCGCGCCGGCGAAGAGGTAGGCTTCGCCGCCGAGCTCGCTCCAGCAGCCCCTGGGCGTCGACCTCGTTGGCGGCGGAGACCCGGCCGACCGTGCGGCCGCGCATGCCGCCCGTGCCGAAGGCGATGCCCTTGTAGAATCGATCCTCGATCTCCGCCCAGGCACCGCGGTCGCAGAGGTCCTTCAGGGAATCGAGGGCCGCGGCCGGGAGGGCCCCGGAGCGCAACCAATCCCCGGCGTTGGCGAGGCTGGAGGCGGAAATCTGGCCCTTGCCCTGGGCGGCCTGGAGGAGCGAAAGGACGGCGGCGGAAGCGCTCATGAGTCCACCCATACTTACCCTCCCGGGGGCGGGGACAAGCCCGTAGGCGGGGGAGGCGGGGGTTGACACAATCGGTCCTTTGCCAAGGGTTGACCCCCCATGCCTGAAGACCGTTCCAACAAGCAGCCCCCGGCCGGCGACGACCGTAATCTCGTCGTCGTCGACGAGGATTTCGTGAATGCGGACACCGAAGACCGTCTCTGGCTCTTCTGGGAGCGCAACAAGGACATCATCGTCAAGGGCACCGTCGGCCTCGTCGTCGGCATCCTCGCCTTCCTCGCCTACTTCTTCTGGAACGAAAGCCGCCGCGAAGCCCTCGGCGAAGAATTCACCGCCTGCCAGGACGAAGCCGCCCGCCGCGCCTTCGCCTCGCGCCATGCCGGCGAGCCCCTCGCCGCCGTCGCCCTGGCCGACGTGGCCGACGACCTCAAGAAGGCCGGCAAGTTCGCCGACGCCGCCAAGGCCTACGACGAAGCCAACCGCCTGTCCGGCCTCGCCGGCAAGGCGCCGGCCATCTCCGCCCTCGGCACCCGCGCCCGTCTCTACGCCGCCCTCTGCCGCCTCGAAGCCGGCGAAGCCGGCGCGGACAAGGCGATCGCCGCGGTGGCCGACGACGTGAACGCCCCGGAGACCCTCCGCGGCTTCGCCATGCTGACGCTCGCCAATCTCGCCGTCGCCAAGGGCGACTCCGCCGAAGCCACCAAGTGGCTCAACGCGATGGACAAGAAGCTGCGCGCCGGCCACGTCTGGAAGTCCGACAAGGAAGCCCTCGTGCAGTCCGAACCGTCGCTCGTCGCGCCGGCCGCCAAGTAAGCCGAACGGCCGGACGACGAGAAGCCCCGGCGTCCGCCGGGGCTTCTTCATGCCCGGAGGCGCCGCTTACTTCTCCAGCGGCTGCGTGAAGATCGCGCGATGGATCGGGGTCGGGTACGGTTCGCCCGGGCGGGCGACGGCCCAGAGGATGCGGTTGAGCTCATCCTCGGGCGCGCGGTCATATTCGGCGAAGTCCATCTTCTCGGAACGTTCCCAGAAGGCGCTCTTCTTCGTGTTCTTCGCCTGCAGGTCGACCTGCGGCATCAGCGGGGAATAAGGCGTAAGGATGGCTTCCTTGCCGAAGAGGCTGAACATCGGCGTCGCGCCGGCGTCATACTGCGTGAGCGGAGGCAGGCCGAGGATGAGCTCGATCGTGCGGATCATGCTCGCCTGGGTGTAGAGGGTGCTGTCGACGACGCCGCGCTTGCACCAGGGGCTGATCACGAAGCCGATCGTGCGATGGGCGTCGACGTGGTCGGGGCCGTTCTGGGTGTCGTCCTCGATCACGAAGATCGCCATCTCCTTCCAGAACTTGCTGCGGCTGGCCGCCTCGACGATGCGGGCGCCCTCGCCGTAGTTGCGGTAGCTCAGGCCGTGGCGCTTGCAGAGGTCCCAGAGGTAACCGTTGGCCGGCGTCTCCATCTCGTCGTTGCCGAAGAGCTTGCCGTGCGCGGAGTAGGACATGATCCAGGAGCGCTGGTTGAAGTCGGTGGCCATCGCGGCGTCGGTCCAGCTGTGGCCGTCGACGCTGACCTCGCTGTTGCAGTAGAGGTTGTCGAGGAGCGCGTATTCGCGGGCGAGGCGATGATGGTTCGGGGTGACCTTCTCGCCGTACATCGTGAGCTTCGGGTCGCCGTTGCCGATCGGCTTGCCGCCGGCGTCCTTCATGTCGCCGAGGACCTGGTCATAGGTGCGGTTCTCCTTGATGACGTAGAGCACGTGCTTGATCGGGCAGGGTTCGCCGACCTTGGACGGGATCACGGAATCGCTCGGCATCGAGGCCGCGCGCAGCTGCGCCGGATGATAAGGCGAGTTGAGGCGGACCTGCTTCGTGTAGGCCACCATCTGCTTCGCGTCGGGCTTGGCGACGAACGAGATCGACCCCTCGAAGGTCTTGCCGGGGTGGTCGAAGGTCAGGCCGGTGTGCAGCTTGTTCGGCTTCGGGCTGAGGGCCGGGAAGCTCGCGCGCGACGTCAGGCCCTTGCCGTTGGCGACGAGCAGGAACTTGTTGTCGGGCGTGACGGCGACCGCGGTCGGATACCAGCCGGTCGGGATGAAGCCGTTGACCAGGGCGATCTTCTCGCCGCGGTCCTGGGCTTCTTCCATCAGGTCGCCGGAGATGTCGGCGACCATCACCGAGTTGTTGTCGGCGTTGGCGACGAAGAGCGTCTTGCCGTCCGGCGAGATCGCGAGGCCGCACGGCGTGCTGCCTTCGGGCGACTGCGGGTAGAGGGAGGTCACGATGACCTCGCGCGCGCCTTCCCAGAGACGACGGGTCGGGCCGGCGGCCTCGCCGGGCTTCTCGAGCTGGCCCGTCTGGATGACATGGACGGAGTTGTCCCCGGAGCAGGCGACGAAGAGGCGGCCGTCGGGCGCAAGCGCCATGTCGTTGGGGCGGATGCCGACCGTGATGTCGCGGACACGCTGATGCTTGGCGAGCTCGACCACGCTGACGCTGCGGCTGCCCCAGTTCGTGACGTAGAGGTGCTTGCCGTCGCCGCCGAGGGCGACCGAATGCGGATGCTGGCCGACCGCGACGGACTGCTCGAGCAGGAGGGTGTCCGGCGCGAGCTTCCAGAGCTCATGGCCGCCTTCGTTGCAGACGTAGACGGCGCCCGTCTTCGGGTGCACGGCGAGGCCCGCGAGGAAGACCGCGCGCCCGTCGGGATTGGGCTTCACCTCGCGCGCATGGGTCGCCTTGCCGTCCTTGTAGTCGAAGACGTGGATCACGCCCGTGTCGCCGCCGCTGACATAGAAGCGGTCGCCGGACGGGCTGAACGCCAGGCCGTTGAAGGATTCCTTCAGCGAGAGGAACTCGGACGTGCGCGGCTCGTCGAGGGTGACGACCGTCACGCCCTGCTTGTTGTAACCGGCGCTGACCGCCAGCACCGCCTTCTTGTCCGGGGCGATCACCATCCGCAAGGCCATGTCGCCGCTGGGCACATGCGTGCCGGCCGGCGTCACGCCCCAGCCGTTGAAGAGCAAGGTGGAACTCGGCGCGAGGCCGGGGCGCGCGCGGACCGCCGCGGCGTCGACGGCTTCGTCGGGCTGGCGGACGGAGGCGCCGGGCCGCGGGTCCGCCGTGAGGACGGAAGCGATAGCCAGGAGGGACAACGGGGTGGCGAGACGGAGGCTCATGTCGGGGTGCG
>RGES01000118.1 GCA_009917805.1 Verrucomicrobiota bacterium | reverse complement strand
ATGATGCGCTTCGCCGGCCCTTCGCTCGAAGGCCCCGTCGCCCCGGATCGCCGCGGCAAGCCGATCAAGATCGGCGTCGCCTACGAGCGCGAGTTCGAACGTTTCCTGGTGCGCATGTATCTCGAGCGTCAGCCGGAAGCCGTCGCCGCCTTCCTCGCCTCGGCCGAAGCCAAGTCCCTGCCGGCCGAAGGCCGTATGTTCGCCGCGCTCGCGCTTGACCCGAAGGTCGGCGCCCCGCTCGTCGCCGAGCTCGTCGGCCAGCTGAAGCGCGCTCCCGGCCCCGACGAACTCTTCGCCGTCGCCAAGACGCTCGACCAGCCCGCCAGCGTCGCGGTGTTACGCAAGCTCCTGGCTGACGCCTCCGTCCGCAATCGCGTCGTCGAGCTGCTGCTCGTCACGCGCACCGACCTCGATCCGGCCAAGGTCGGGCCCGTCGTCGCCGAGGCCGCCAAGGGCTTGCTCACGCAGGGCGCCGACGAGCGCGCCCTGGCCGCCCAGCTGATCGGCGGATTCCAGCTGTTGGCGTTGGAAGATGACCTGCTCGCCCTCGTCGGCCGCGAGGATTCCCGCAGCGTCGCCCTCATCGGCTTGCAGCAGCTGCGCACGACCAAGCCCGAGGCGATCGCCGCGCTCGTCGGCGCGTCGTCAGCCGAAGTCTCGAACCTCGCCTTGCGCGCCTTGGTCGCCTCCCGCGCCCCGCAGGCCTCCGTCCTGGCGATGAAGCTCTATCCGTCGCTGTCCGTGAACGACCGCAAGGTCGTGCTCGACGGCATCAGCGGCACGAAGGCCGGCGCCAAGGCCATCGCGGCCGGGCTCGCGGACAAGTCCGTCGCGGTCGCCGACATCGAGATCCCCGTCGCGGAGAAGCTGGCCATCGCCTTGGGCGACAGCCCTGAGCTCGCGGCGGTCTCCGCCCAGCTCGGCGGCGTGTTCCGCAGCGTGCTCGCCTTGGACGGATCCAATGAGGCCGTCGCCAAGACGGGCCTCGTCCTCAAGGGCGCCTTCACCGTGGAGACCTGGGTGCGGCTCGACGGCAAGATCGACAATAACGACAGCCTGCTGGGCGCTCCCGGCCTGCTGGACCTCAATTTCGCCGGTGGCGTCTTCCGCGCCTACATGGGCGGGAAGATCCATGACGCCGTCGTTGCCGGGAAGCCCACCTCGGTCGGCATCTGGACGCACATCGCCCTCACGCGCGACGCCGAAGGCATCCTGCGTACCTATCAGGACGGCGAACTCACCGGCACTTCGAAGACGGCACAGCCGCACGACCTCCCGGGCCTGACCATTGGCTGGTCGACGCCGAAGGGCGGCACGCTCGGCGCGTTCGCCGAATACCGGATCTGGAACGTCGAACGCAAGCCGGGCGAGATCCGCGCGAACATGACCCGCACTTTCGCCGGGGATAAGCTGCCGGCCGCGCTCGTCTTCGCTTCGGCGAGCGGGGATACCGCCTGGGGTAAGCTCGGCGCCGGCGCCAAGCTTGTGCGCACCACCGACGCGCCGCCGCTTCTCAACGCCGAGCAGTTCGCGGCCCTGGAGAAGAAGACCGCGCGCTACGCCGCGCTCGCGGCCAAGGCCGGCGATCCCGCCAAGGGCAAGGTCGTCGTCGCGCTCTGCCAGGCCTGCCACATGATCAACGGGCAGGGCGGCCTCATCGGGCCGAACCTTTCCGGCGCGGGTGCGATGGGGACGGAAGCCGTCCTGCGTAACATCATCGACCCCAACGCCGCGATCGAGGCCGCCTACCGTATCTTCCAGGTTAAGCTGAAGGCCGGCGAAGTGATCGAGGCCTTCTACGTCTCCGAAGACGCGACCGCCTACGTGCTCCGTCAGCCGGGCGGCGCCGACCGGCGCGTGCCGAAGGCCGAGGTCGCGTCCGCGAAGTATCTGCGCCGTTCGCTGATGCCGGAAGGTCTCCTCGACGGCTTCACGGACGAGCAGGTCACGGACCTCTTCGCCTACCTGAAGACGCTCAAGTAAGATTGCAGGGCTAGGGCCAGGGCTAGGGCTAGTGAGTGGCAGGGCAAGGCGGTGGCAGGGTTCTCCTGTCTCCTCTTCTAGCCCTAGCCCAAGCCCTGTCCCTAGCCCTATCAGGCCTTCTTCGCTTGCCGAGGGGGCGTAGGGGCTTACGGCTTGTGGGATGTCCGTCTGGTTCAATCCTGCCCGCGAAATCGACGCCCTGCTGCGCAAGGCGGCCGCTTCCGTCCCCGGCCTCGAAGCCGACTTCAATCCCGAGCTGAAGCCGTCGGACCCTCGTCACGCGGACTTTCAGGCCAACGGCGTCCTCGCCGCCGCCAAGAAGGCCAAGGCCAACCCGCGCGCCCTCGCCACCGCGCTCGTCGAAGCCGTCCGCGCCCAAGGCGGTCTCGACGATAAGATCGTCCAGATGGAAGTCGCCGGCCCGGGCTTCATCAATTTCAAGCTCACGCCCGCCGCCCTCGGCGCCTGGCTCCGCGAGTATCGCGACGAATCCAAGTGGCGCGCCGGCGCGGCCCGCCTGATGGGTGGCCGCAAGGTCGTCATCGACTATCCTTCGCCGAACACCGCGAAGCAGATGCACGTCGGCCACCTGCGTCCGATCGTCATCGGCGAGGCCGTCGCCCGTCTCATCGAGTTCTGCGGCGCCGACCTCGTCCGCGACAACCACATCGGCGACTGGGGCACGAACTTCGGCATCCTGATCCTCGCCATCCGCCGCGCGGGCTTCCAGCTCGACGCCAAGAGCCCGACGGCCCTGGAGGACCTTGAGCGCCTCTACAAGGAAGGCAGCATTCTGACCAAGGCCGACCCGGCCCAACTCGACGCGGCCCGCGCCGAACTCGCCCGCCTGCAGCAGGGCGACGCCACCAGCCTGGCGCTCTGGACCGAGATCGTCGCCGTCTCCAACGCCGCGTGCCAGCGCATCTACGACCAGTTCGGCCTGAAGACCGACGTCATCCTCGGCGAATCCTTCTACCGCGACAAGGTCGACCAGGTCTACGCCGAGCTGGCCAAGCACAAGCTGGCGGAGGAAAGCGAAGGCGCCCTCGTGGTCTGGCATGACGAGGAGCCCCGCTTCTCGCGCGACGCCGAGACGAAGATGCCCTTCATCGTCCGCAAGAAGGACGGTTCCTCGAACTACGCCTCGACCGACCTCGCCACGCTTCTCTACCGCGCCGAGCACTTCAAGGCCGACGAGATCGTCTACGTCACCGACGGGCGACAGCAGGACCACTTCCATCAGCTTTTCCTGACCGGCGCCAAGTGGTTCAAGGCTTCGGACCGCAAGCTGCCGCGCCTCCGTCACGTCTGGTTCGGTACGATCCTCGGCGAGGACGGCAAGGCCATCAAGACGAAGTCCGGCGAGCCCGTGCGCCTGCAGGAGCTCATCGACCAGGCCGAGAAGCTCGCTTTCGAAGCCGTCACGAGCAAGAACCCCGAGCTCCCCGAGGCCGAGCGTAAGGCGATCGGCAAGGCCATCGGCGTCGCCGCCATGCGTTACGCGGACCTGTCGTCGAACCGCACGATGGACTACACCTTCTCGTGGAGCAAGTTGCTCGCCTTCGAAGGCAACACCGCGCCGTACCTCATGTACGCCGTCGTGCGCGTCCGTTCGATCTTCCGCAAGAGCGGCCTCGCCGTGGGGCAGGGCGAAGAAGGCGCGACCGATCCGGAGACCCCGGCCGAGATCGCGCTCGCCCGCAAGCTGCTGGCCTTCACCGCCGCGCTCGACCAGGCGCTCGAAGAACTCCGTCCGCACCACCTCTGCACCTACTTGCACGAGCTCGCCGCCGCCTACGGAACCTTCTACGCCGCCGACAGCGTGCTGGTCGACGACCCCGCCGTGAAGGCCCGCCGCCTCATGCTCTGCGCCCGGACCGCCGCCATCATGGAGACGGGGCTGCGTCTCCTGGGCATCGAGCCGCTCGAGCGGATGTAGTCGCATGCCGATGGCATGGCTTCGAATCCCATCCTCTCCGCCACTTTACAACAAATTGACTCCGAATAAGGCCCTAAAGGGGCCTTTTTCGTGCCCGGTGGATTCCCAGGATTACACTCATTCGTCCACAAATTGACTACAGTTTGACTACAGCAAGACGTGGCCCTTGCGGAGATGGGGTGCAGGGATAGCGGCACCGTCTCAAGGCGCCTTCTTTCTGAGCAACAGGACTCTCTTTGATCCAGTGCGTGTGGTTGCTGTCGTGGAGACCGCGTGGCTCTGTCGGATTACTAGGACTTGGCCATCGCAACGTGAGAAGCCCATCGGCGCTTTAGACTTGCAAAATGCAAGTTAGACTCCTGCTTATCATCCCATGTCATTTCAAGCCCATCAGGAGAGAGTATTAGTGACCGGAATCAGCGGCTATATCGGTCAGCACTGTGCTGCCGAGCTGCTTCGCCAAGGTTATGAAGTCGTTGGTACCGTTCGTTCACGTTCGAAAGCCGAGTCGACCAAGGCGGCCTTGGCTCGTGTCGCCCCGGTGGACCGGCTGAGCTTTGCCGAAGCCGACCTTCTTTCCGATGCGGGATGGAAAGAGGCGATGAAGGGATGCGCGTATGTCCTGCACGTCGCCTCTCCCTTCCGATTGAAGGAGCCGGCGGACGAGAATGAGCTTATCCTTCCCGCGGTCCAAGGCACGCGGAGGGTCGTCACCGCTGCCCAGATGGCGGGTGTCAGGAGGCTTGTGCTTACCTCGTCGATCTTCGCCATCATTGCTGGAAAAGAGACGGGTCGGTATGGTCCAGGCGACTGGTCTGACACCAATGCCAACATCG
>RGES01000117.1 GCA_009917805.1 Verrucomicrobiota bacterium | reverse complement strand
CTCGGTCCTGAAGGTCTTCGCGAACAAGGGGCTGCATTTCGACGCCAGCTCGGGCTGGGAAGTCCGCCGTGCGATGCTCGCCGGGGTCCCGGCCGACCGTATCTCGCTCTCCTCCCAGGAGCTGCCGGAAGACTTCCCCTCTCTCCTTAATAAAGGAGTGCACGTGAACGCCTGCTCCCTCCTGCAGCTGGAGCGGATCGGCAAAGCCCTCCCGGGCCACGAGGTCGGCCTCCGCTTCAACCCCGGCCGCGGCTCGGGCGGCACCGGCAAGACCAACGTCGGCGGACCGGACTCCTCTTTCGGCATCTGGCATGAATGGGCCGACCAGGCCCAGGCCATCGTGAAGCAGTACGGCCTGAAGGTCGTCCGCATCCATACGCACATCGGCTCCGGCAGCGACCCGGTCGTCTGGCAGGAAGTCTCCGCCGCCAGCCTCGCGCTCGTCAGCCGTTTCCCGACCGTGCAGACCCTCAACCTCGGCGGCGGCTACAAGGTCGCGCGCGTCGCGGCGGAGAAGGGCACCGACCCGCAGGTCGTCGGCGCTCCGGTCAAGGTGGCGTTCGAGAAGTTCGCCCAGGCCGACGGCCGCAAGCTGCGTCTCGAGATCGAGCCCGGCACGTTCCTCGTCGCGAACGCCGGCGCGGTGCTCTCCAAGGTGCAGGACATCGTCTCCACCGGGCAACGTGAATTCATCAAGCTCGACTCGGGCATGACCGAGATCCTCCGTCCGTCGCTCTACGGCTCGCAGCATCCGGTACATCTCTATCCCGCCAAGATCACCGGCGCGACGCGCGCCTACGTCATCGTCGGCCATTGCTGCGAATCGGGCGACCTCATCAGCTGCGCCCCCGGCGAACCGGAGACGCTCGCCGCGCGCACCCTGCCCGAGGCCGCCGCCGGCGATCTCTGCGTCATCGGCGGAGCCGGCGCCTATTGCGCGGGCATGAGCACGAAGAATTACAACTCCTTCCCGGAGGCCCCGGAAGTCCTGCTGCGACGCGACGGCGCCTTCTCGCTGATCCGCCGCCGTCAGTCGCTCGAACAGATCCTCCAGAACGAGCAGCCGGCCGAAGGTCTCTGAGTCGTGCCGATCCTTTCGCCAGCCTTGGGCGCCACGGTGCCCGCATCGCCGCATGCGACCGTCGTCTGCCTGCCGACGCTCGCCGACGTCGAGAGCTATGAGCGCAAGGAGGCGCGCGTCTGGAAACTGCTCCGCGCCGGGTACCCTCGCTTCGTCCGCAACGAACTCGTCAGCCGCGCCGCCCAGGAAGCCGCGCGTCAGCTCGGCCGCTCCGGCGAACTCTTTCCGCTGGTCTCCGAAGCCGCCGCGCGCCGCCTCGCGGAATATGCCGGCGCCGTGCTCACCTCGGTCGACCGGGTCGGCGACTGGTGCCTCGCGACGACGCGTGCGGGCGACGCGGCGCTCCGGCTCGCGAAGATGGTCCAGCACACGGGCTCGCTCATCTCTTCCCGCCAGGCCGAAGCCTGGCTCGCGGGCGCCGCGCCCGGCGACGGCGCCGCCGCCTTGCGCGCGGTCCGGACGGCGCTCTCCCCGCTGCTTGCCGGCGTGGCGGCCGATGACCTCCTCATCGCCACGTCGGGCATGAACGCGGTCGACGCCGGCCTCGCCGCGGTCGACGCCGTGCAACGGCCGCGCGGCCGCTCCGCCTGGATCCAGCTCGGCTGGCTCTACGTCGATTCGACCCGCCTCTTCGAGAAGGCGCGCGACGCGCGGCACCATTTCGTCCCCGATGTCCGCGATCTCGCCGCGGTCGAACGCCTGCTCGCCGCCGGCGACGTCGCCGGCGTCTTCACCGAGGTCCCGAACAACCCGCAGCTGGAGACCGCCGACATCCCGGCGCTGCGCGCGCTCTGCGACAAGCATGGCGCGAAGCTCCTGCTCGACCCGAGCAGCGTCGGCCTCGCTTCCGTCGACGTGCTGCCGTTCGCCGACATCGTGGTCTCGAGCCTGACGAAATATGCCGGCTCCGAAGGCGATGTCATGGCCGGGGTCCTCGCCGTGCATCCGTCGCGCGCCGACGGCGCCGAGCTCCTCGCCCACGCGCGTCGCCGGCTCGAACCCTCGCACGCGCTCGACCTCGGCGCGCTGGCGACCCAAGTCGGTCGCATGAGCGAAGTGACGCGCCGACTTTCGGCGACCGCCGCGGAGCTCGCTCGCCGCCTCGCCGCGCATCCGGCCGTCGCACGGGTACGGACGGCCGACACCGGCCCGACGGCCGAAGCCTACCGTCGCTTGCTGCGCCCCGGTGCCGGCGCCGGTTCGCTCATCACGTTGGAACTCCGCGGCGACATGCGCCGCGTCTATGACCGTCTCGCCGTGGCCAAAGGTCCGAGCTTCGGCCTGCGCTACACGCTGGCCGCTCCTTTCCTTTGGCTCGCGCATTTCGAGGAGGTCACCAACGAGCAGGGCAGGGCGCATATCCGCGCCGCGGGACTCGATCCCGACCTTCTTCGCATCTCCGTCGGCCTTGAGCCGGCGGAAGAGATCTGGGCCGCCTTCGAGGTCGCCCTGGCCAAATAAAAGACCCGCCTCGCGGCGGGTCTGGTCTCTTCAGTTGGAAGACTTCGTCGGGCTCGACGGTTCGTCGTCCCCGTCCTCGTCGTCGTCCGCCTTGGCGACGCCCTTCTTGGCGCCCCCCTTCTTGGCGGCCCGCGCCTTGAGCATGCGTTCGCGGAAAGCGGCGCGTTCCTTCTCCTGCAGGGCCGGAGCGCCTTCGTCGACCTTGGCCAGGGCGGCGTCGAACGCCTTCCGGTAGGCCGCTTCGGAGTCGGTCGAGCGTTTGCGCGCGGCCTTGTATTCGGCGTAGGCCTTGTTGGTCATCGCCCGGTCGGCCTTGGCCTGCTGTTCGGCCGACATGACTTCGGGCAGGTCGTTGGCCGCCTTGCGGGCGGCGACGAGCCGGGCGTGCTCCGGATCGGCGGCATGGCCTTCGTCCTTGGCGGGGGCGGCGGCGAGCTGGGCGTGGAGGCCGGCGGCGACGAGCACGGCGGCGAGGGTGGTTTTGATGGTTATCATGGTGTTGGGTGGGAACGGGCTTGAAGGAAGGGTGTCGTAACAGGACAATTCAAGTCCCTCGCCCTGAGGTTCACCCCATGAGTTCAACCCCTCGCTTCCTACTGGGAGCCCTTCTGCTGTTCCCGCTCGCCCTGCTGGCGCAGAAGAAGAACCGCGGCAATCAGCCGCTCGAGATGGCCCCGTTGCCCGCGGTGACGGCGATGCCCGATGCGTTCCCGCAGGTCGTCGGCACGCAGGCGTTCGGACCCGCGTACAAGTTCACGAAGGACGAAGCGGTGCTCGAGGCGGCGAAGGGCATCAGCGCGATGGGCTCGCGCATCCTCAAGATCAACGCCGTCTCCGGCCAGCAGCTGTCGCCGTATATCGCCCTGCCGTTCACCCATTACGTCCTGTGGTACCGTTCCTCCAACGAGTGGACGAAGGGCTTCACGCCCGAGCTCAAGCGCCGCGAGTACAACGCCGTCTACCTCTTCACCAAGGACCTGCTCACGCGCTACGACACCGCGGGCAAGACGTTCTTCCTCGGTCATTGGGAAGGCGACTGGTATCTCCTGCCGGACAAGGACGTGAAGAAGGACGCCTCGCCCGAGCTCGTCGCGGCGATGATCGAGTGGCTCAACATCCGCCAGAAGGCCGTCGAAGACGCCCGCTCCGAAGTGCCTTACGCGAAGTGCCGGGTCTACACCTACGCCGAGGTGAACCGCGTCCGCGACGCGATGAAGGACGGCCGCAAGCGTCTGGTGAACGCGGTGCTCCCCAAGGCGAACGTCGATTTCGTCTCCTACTCCGCCTACGATTGCCAGCTTCTTCCCGCCGACGAGATCCGCGCCACGCTCGACTACGTCAACGCGCAGCTCGTCGCCAAGCCCGGCCTTCCGCCGAAGCGCGTCTTCATCGGCGAGTTCGGCCTGTCGTGGAAGGTCTGCGGCGCCGACGGCGCGAAGCATGACCAACGTAACCGCGAGATCCTCGCCAAGTTCCTCACCTGGAAGCCGGTGATGGCCCTTTTCTGGCAGTACTACAACAACGAGGTCGTCGACGGCGAGCAGGTCGGCTTCTGGCTCGTCGATAACAAGAACGTCAAGACGCCCCTGCACGCGACGCTGACCGAACTCTTCGCCGCCCAGGAGGAAGCCGCCCGCGAGATGAGCGTCGCCCGGCCCCATTTCCCCATGCGCAACAAGCTGCTCATCGAGGCCGTCGGGACGTTCTTCCTCTGCCTCGCCGCCCTGGTCGCGACGAGCGCGCTGACCGTCGCCGCGTTGCTCTGCGCCTTGATCTACATGGGTGCGCCGGTCTCGCTCGCGCATTATAATCCCGCCGTCTCGCTCGCCTTCCGCCTGCGCGGCCGCTCCGGGACCCGCGCCCTCTGCTCCTACGTCGGCGTGCAGTTCGGCGCCGCGCTCCTCGCCGCCGCGGTCGCCGGTTTGCTCCTCGGTCATGATTCCGACCACGCCAAGCTCGCCTTCGACGCGTTGAGCGAGTCCGCGTTCGACGGTTTCGGCGTCACCGCGGCGGCGGAGCTGCTCGGCACGTTCGCCCTCGCCTTCGTGATCCTGATGGTCGGCACCTCCCGGCTCACGGCTGGCAACAGCTACTTCGGCCTGGCCATCGCCGCGGTCGTCCTCGGCCTCTCCGGGACCTTTGGCGAGTTCAGCCCGAACATGAACCCGGCCGTCTCGCTGGCCAACACCTTGCTGGGGCTCTTCGCCGCGCTCTTCGACGGTCTCTT
>RGES01000116.1 GCA_009917805.1 Verrucomicrobiota bacterium | reverse complement strand
TTCGATGATGCCGGAATACTGCACCGGCATCTCCCAGCCCGCGAAGGGGACGATGCGCCCGCCGAGTTCGACGTGCAGGGCGAAGAGAGGCGTGCGGGAGAGCGTGTCCGACATAGGGACGTTAAGGTGCCTGCCCCGGCTTGCCTTCCAACAAAAAAGCCCGGCCGAGCGGCCGGGCTTTTCGAGGCGGAGCGACGTCCGGCTCAGAGGCCGAGTTCCTTGCGGAGCTCGGAGAGGGAGGCCTTGTACTCTTCGTCCGTGATCGCCTTGGTGCGACGCTTGCTTTCGAGCAGCGCGTAGCGGGCGTTGAATTCGGAATACTTCAGCTCGTCGGCCTTGGCCTTGGCGGCGGCGGCGACCTTGTTGGCTTCGGCCACCTTGGCGTCGGCGTCGGCCTTGGCGTCGGCGAGGACCTTGTTGGCGTCAGCGAGGGCCTTGGCGGACTCGGCCTTGGCGGCTTCGAGGGTCTTGTTGGCTTCGGCCAGCTTGGCTTCGGCGGCGAGGCGCTCGTCGGCCAGGCTCTTCTCGGCGGTCTTGTTGGCGTCGGCGAGGGACTTGGCCGCTTCGGCTTTGGCGGATTCGAGAGCCTTGCTGGCATCGGCCTTGGCGTCGGCGACGGCCTTCTCCGCGTTCTTGATGGCTTCGGCGACCTTGGCTTCGCCGGCGGCCTTCTCGGCGGCGGCGGCCTTCTCGGCGTCTTCGACCTTGGACTGGAGGGCCTTCAGGTCTTCGTTCGCCTTGGCGACGGCCTTGGCGGCGGCGGCGGAAGAATCCTTCGCGGCGGCGGCCTTCGCCTTGGCGAGGGCTTCCTTGGCCTTGGCGGCTTCGGCCTTCTGTTCTTCGAGCGCCTTCTGCAGGTCGGCGAGGCCCTTGGCGGCTTCGGCCTTGGCGGCGGCGGTGGAGGTGTTGGCGGCGCGCGCGAGCTCGTCGGCGCGGGCGTTGAGGGCCTTGATCGCGGCGGTGGAGTTGGCCTGCGCTTCGTTCAGGGACTTGATCTCGGCGGCGTAGTTCTGCTCGAGCTGGGCGAGGCGATCGTCGGAAGTCTTCGCGGCGGCCTTGGCCTTGGCGACGGTGGCCTTGGCGGCGCCGACCTTGCCTTCGGAACCGGCGAGGGCGGCGCGGCGGGCTTCGACGGACTTCAGGTTCTTCTCAGCCTGGGCGCGGGCCGCGGCGGCTTCGGCGGTGGCCTGTTCGAGGGCGAGTTCGGCTTCGGCGACCTTGGCCTTGGCGGCTTCGTCGTTGCCCTGCGAGGCCTTCGCGGCGGCGATGCTCTTGGCGATGTCGGCGAGGCGGGCCTTGCTGGCGGCTTCGCGGACGGCGAGGGAGGCCTGGATCTTGGCGGCGGCTTCCTTCGTGGCGGCGATGTCGGCCTTGAGGCCTTCCTTGGCGGCGGCTTCTTCGCCGAGCGCCTTCTTCGAAAGCTTCTTGAATTCCGGGTTATCGGCGACGGGCACGCCCGCTTCGCCGGCGGCCGGAGCCTTGGTGAGGTTGACCTTCACCGTGGCGGGGAAGCCGAACTCGATGCCTTCGCTGGTGGTGATGAGGCGGGGCTTCAGCTCGGAGACTTCGGTGAGGTAGCCGCCCTTGCCGACCTGCAGTTCGTAATTCTTCGTGCGGTCGAGCTTGATCGTGGCCGGCGTGCGACCGACGGCTTCGCCATTGAGGCGGATCGCGGCGGCCGTCGGGTTCGACGAGACGACGACGGAGTCGACGTTGGCCGGATCGATCGAGGAGTTGCAACCGGTGAGGACGGCGCAAAGGGCGAGAAGGGAGACGGGGATACGCATGGGTACGGGGCTTGGGGTGGTAGAATTGCGTGCAAAAACAAATCGGTTTCAACCCCTAATCGCCTTATTTCCCTAGAATAGGGAAGTTGGCCAGCATAGCTCAGTTGGTAGAGCAGCCGCCTTGTAAGCGGCAGGTCGTCGGTTCAAGTCCGACTGCTGGCTCCATTCCCCGCTTTTCCGGGCTTTAATCAGGCCTTGGCCTCGGGTTCCCAGTTGGGGCCGTGGCGCAGGGCGTCGGCCATCCGGACGACGGGGCGGATCGCGGCCACGTCATGGACCCGGAGCATCGCGGCGCCTTGGGCGATGCCCCAGGCCGCCGTGACATCGTTGCCCGGGCCGCGGCGCAGCGGGTCGGTTTCGCCGAGCACGAGGCCGAGCGTCGATTTCCGACTCGTGCCGAGGAGCACCGGGAAGCCGAGCGCGGCGACCTTCGCCAGGTCGCGCACGAGCATGAGGTTCTGCGCCGGCGTCTTGCCGAAACCGAAACCCGGATCCGTCCACAGTTGTTCGGCGGGCATGCCGGCGGCTTGCGCGCCGCGGAGCGAGGCGCGCAGATCCTGGAGCACCTCGGTCCAGAAATCGGCGTAATCAGCCTGCGCGCGCCGATGCATCAGGATCAGCGGACAACGCAGGCGGGCGCAGAGCGACCCCATCGGCGACTCGTCAGGACGGGCTCCGAAGCGGCCCCCCTCGACGTCGTTCACCAGGTCGGCGCCGGCTTCCACGCAGGCGCGCGCGACTTCCGGTTTGTAGGTGTCCACTGATAGGGCGGCCTGCGGGAAGCGGCGGCGGAGCGCCTGCACGACCGGCAGCAGGCGTGCGCGTTCGGTCGCGGCGTCGACCGGCGTGGCGCCGGGGCGCGTGGACTCTGCGCCCAGGTCCAAGACGTCGGCGCCGGCGGACAGGAGCGACTCGGCGCGGCGCAGGGCGGCGGCTTCATCGGGCAGCTGGCCGCCGTCGGAGAAAGAGTCCGGGGCCAGGTTCATGATGCCCATGATCAGGGTACGCTTCCGCCAGTCGGGAAGAAGGGTGCCATGTGGGCTCGTCCAAGACATAGGTTGGGGGTTAAAGACCGTGGCAAGGGGTGCAACCCCCAAGGCGCCTTAGCGGTAGTAGGGGGCTGGTTGTTGACATATTAGACAGGTTGATGGGGGTTAATTGTTATTAAGTATATAACCGTCAATGACTTGGGAAAATAATGAACCCAGGGCCTTTGGCCTGGGGGATTTAATGAGCGTTTGGCCCTGCCGGGGCTTGCAAATTACAACCTTTTTACGGAGTTTTCGGCGTCCGAAACTCATCCTTTATGTTTTCTCGCTTCTTTAGTCGGGTAGGTCTGCTGGCCGCCCCCTTCCTGGCCATGATCATGGTCGGTTGCTCGAAGGCCGACCTGACCGTCCGCCAGTCGACCCTGGACCCCAAGGGTCCGGTCGCCCAGCTCCAGTATGACGTCTTCATGAAGACCGTCTGGCTGGTCGTCGTCCTCTTCGCGCTGGTCGGCGGCCTGCTCGTCTTCGCCGTCATCAAGTTCCGCTCCCGTCCGGGCGACGAGAACAAGCCCGCCCTCGTCGAAGACGGCCACGGCAACCCGCTCGTCGAGATCGGCCTCATCACCGCTTCCATCGGCGCGCTCGTCATCATCGCCATCCCGACGCTCAGCGCGATCTGGTACACCGACGACGTCCCGGCCGAGTCCGTGCCGACGTCGAAGCTTTCCGCCTGGTATCCGCGCGTCGAGGGCGGCCGCGAGAACTACGCCAAGGCCGTCGAGGAGCAGGTGCTCGAGGTCGACGTGATCGGCAAGCAGTGGTGGTTCCGTTTCGAATACCCGCAGCTCGGCCTCACCAACGACGTCAAGCACTCCGTCCCGAACGAGCTCGTGATCCCCAAGGGCATCGCCATCCGGATCAACCTCCGCTCCGAGGACGTCATCCACTCGTTCTGGATCCCCAAGATCGCCGGCAAGGTCGACCTCATGCCCGGCCGCAAGAACCACATGTGGATCCAGGCGAGCCACACCGGCCACTACTACGGCCAGTGCGCCGAGTTCTGCGGCGATTCGCACGCCTACATGCTTTTCCGCGTCGAGGTCGTCGAGCCCGCCGAGTTCGCCAAGTGGGTCCAGCGCCAGAAGGCCGACGCCGCGCCCGTCGCGGCCGGCACCAAGGCCGACAAGGGCAAGGCCCTCTTCGCCGCCAAGAGCTGCGTGATGTGCCACAACGTCGGCGGCCACTACGGCGCCGGCGCCTTCGCCCCGGACCTCACGCACCTCGCCTCGCGCAAGTCGCTCGCCGGCGCCTGGCTCGACAACCGCGATCCCAAGGCGCAGCGCGCGCTCGAGCAGCAGACCGGCAACACCGAGGCTTCCGTCGCGGTCGACCCCGCCACCCTCAAGGCCAACCTCATCAGGTGGATCGGTTCGTCCGGCGTGTCCAAGGACGCGAACGGCGCTCCGACCAAGGACGTCAAGCCCGGCAACCGCATGCATTACTACAAGATGTTCAACGTGGCCGGCCTCAAGGAGACCAACCAGACGTTCACCGACGAGGAGCTCGACTGCCTCGCCGAATACCTTCTCACCCTGAAGTAACCCTTCCGACCCTTTACGCAGATGTCCCACGATTCGCACCACGCCCCTGTCGCCGACAAGATGGAGCTCGCGCCTGAGCGCAGCGACCTCGGCTTGTACCGTCCTGACCGCACGCGCGGCCTCTTCGACTGGTTGACCACCGTCGACCACAAGAAGCTCGGCATCATGTACGGTGCCTTCGCGATGTTCTTCTTCCTCGTCGGCGGCGTCGAGGCCCTCGCCATCCGCACGCAGCTGGCCCGCCCGGACAACGCCTTCGTCACGGCGCGCATGTACAACCAGCTGTTCACGATGCACGGCACCACGATGATCTTCCTTGGGGTCATGCCGCTGTCCGCCGCCTTCTTCAACTTCCTCGTGCCGCTGCAGATCGGCGCCCGCGACGTCGCCTTC
>RGES01000115.1 GCA_009917805.1 Verrucomicrobiota bacterium | reverse complement strand
ACCATGGGGACGGCACCTATCGCAACCCAATCCTATGGGCGGATTTCAACAACCCGTGCGTGTTCAAAGCCGGCGACGCATTCTACCTGACCTGCGCCTCACATCACTTCATGGGCATGCCGTTGCTCAAGTCGAAGGACCTCGTCAACTGGACCTACGCCGGGCGGATCTACTCACGCCTCGGCGGCGTTCATGCGGACTTCACTTTCCCTGGCAAGGCGTGTTCCGCCGGTTCGCAGGACGGCGAGGTGGGATTCTTCCGCGGCACGTATTACATGTTCAACTGGAGCACGAAATACCGGGGCTTCGTCTGCAAGGCTGCTGCGCCGCAAGGTCCGTGGAGTGAGCCGGTCAGCCTGTCGGAGAAGATCGTGGGCGACTTCGAAGACCCGTGTCCGTTCTGGGACGACGATGGCAAAGGCTACCTGTTCCTGCTCGGCAATCCGGGGGCGCTGCGCATCTATCGCCTAAACGACACCTTCGATTCCATCATGGACCAAGGCACGGTCTTGATCGATGACATCCCGCCGAAGGGACCGCAGGTCTTCAAGCGCAACGGGTTCTACTACATCTCCGTCGCCTCCACCGGCAAGAACAAGGACAAGGCGCAATATGTCTATCGTTCCAAGTCGCTCTACGGACCGTACGAAAGCCGGAAGATATTCCACGCAGGCAAGGCCGACATCAACGCCGCGCAGGGGTCGCTAGTGGAGGTCAGTGGCGACCGCTGGGCCTTCCTGCATCACGACTACAACCTCTTCGCCACCTATGGCCGCCGCCTTTACCTGGAGCCGGCTGGCTGGACGGCGGACGGCTGGCCGTGGATCGGCGTGGACTCCGATGGCGATGGGATCGGCGAGCCCGTGGGCCTGACTGAACCTTACGCCAAGCCCGCGCTGCCAGTCCAACCCATCGACGCGGCGGACCCCTCCGATGAGTTCGATGCGGAAGTGCTCGGCGGCCAGTGGGCCTGGAACCATGACCCTGACGACGCGCGCTGGTCGCTCACCGCGAGGCCGGGATACTTGCGATTGACGGCGCGGCATCTGAACACCCAGGGCGGCGTTTCGCAATTTGGCCGGACCAAGGTCAACTACCGCGAAGACCATCTCCTCTTTGCTTACAACACCCTCGTCCAGCGCCTCTACGGAGCCGAGTCCGACATAGTCACCAAGCTCGATACCGCGGGCATGATCGACGGGCAACGAGCCGGCCTCTGCACGATGATCGACGACTACACCTGGATCGGAGTCGCCAAGGAGGGCGGCACCAAACGCATCCGTTTTGCCAAAGGCACCGCCATCGGCGGCCCCGGCGCATGCGCCGAAGGTCCCGAACTCAGACAGGACGCCCTCTGGCTGAAGCTCGAGCATCGTCGCTACAAAGGCACGATGTTTTATAGCTTCGACGGCGAACACTACGAACCGCTGGGTGACCGCGGTTATCCCTACCGCACCGCATGGTATGAGGGCACCAAGGTCGGCCTGTTTTCCTACAAACTGTCATCGGCCGCAGAAGGCGGTCACGCGGACTTCGATTTCTTCCATCAAAAGAGCGACGGGCCGAAGACAGCCGGCAGCGGAGCGCGTTAGGGTCTTCAGACCATCATAACTTTTGAGCCACGAAGCCCGTGACACGCATCCTCACACTCCTCACCGCCCTGCTGCTCGCGCCGCTGGCCGCCTTTGCACAAGCCAAGCCCGAAGTCGCCAAAGCCAGCATGGCCGCGAAACGTGCCTGGGAATCCGCACCGGCCGAGAAGAAGGCGCTGTGGCTACAGCATCGCGAGGCGTTGAAGCACGTCGATCTTTCGGACGACACGCAGCGGCAGGTCGTCATCGCCCGTGGCACGAGGGAAGCCAGCGCCTACCACGCGCACCCCACCACGGCGATGCTGGCGGACAACAAGACGATTTTTTGCGTCTGGAACATCGGCCACGGCGGCCACGCAGGACCGATGGCTCGCAGCATTGATGCGGGCCTGACCTGGACGCGCATGGACGACGTGCTGCCGCCCAACTACGTCAACTTCAAGAACTGCCCGAGCCTCTATCGGCTTACTGATCCGCAGGGCAAAGAGCGCCTATGGGTCTTCGCCGCGCGCACCTTGACCGACAAGGAGAAACCCAAGCTCATCGAAGGACGTCACGAAGGCTTCATGCCACGGATCGTAAGCGAGGACGACGGCAAGACCTGGCGCGAGCTGCCGCCCATCGGCGGACGCATCTCCAAGGAAGACCCGTTCCGCAACATCATGACCTTCTCGAGTGTCGTCCGGCTGAAGGACGGCTCAACCCTTGGCATGTTCCACCGCGGCTCCGGCATCGGCGAAGAAGGTACTTTGCAGGTGTTGCAATCCGTCACTCGCGACGGCGGCTTCACCTGGTCGGAACCGCTCGTGGCCTGCGACGGCACCAAGCTCGATGGCAAGCACCCCTGCGAGCCCTACGTATTCCGTTCGCCGGACGGCAAAGAACTCTGCTGCCTCATGCGCGAGAACCGCCGCAGCGGCGCAAGCCTTGTCATGTTCAGCCGAGACGAGGGTCAAACGTGGTCAAGGGCCACCGACGCCCCATGGGGCCTCACCGGCGACCGACATCACGGCATCCGCCTCCCCGACGGCCGCATGGTCATCGTCTTCCGCAACGCCTCGCCGCAGTCGAAGGACAAAGGCTCAGGCAAGGCAAACCCGGCCAGTATCGCGTGAGCCTGCTCAAGACCTTCAAGGACGGCTTCTACCCTGGCCTCCACCTGCTCCTCGACGGCACCATCGTCGCCACCACCTACGCCAACTACCGCCAAGAGGACGTCGGTTGTTCCATCGTCAGCATCCGCTTCAAGCTGTCGGAAATCGACGCCCTCGCAGGCACGGCCACCCCCGCCGCACGATGAAACCAAAATCTTTTCTGCTCGTCCCATGGCTCATGGCCGCGGTCGCCGCGCTGAGCGCCGCCGACGATTCCGCCGGCCTCGCCTTCTTCGAACAGAAGATCCGCCCGGTGATCGCGGAGAACTGCTACGAGTGCCACAGTGCCAAGGCGAAGAAGCTCAAAGGCGGACTTTATCTGGATTCCAAGTCCGGTTGGGAAAAAGGCGGCGACTCCGGCAAGGCGGTCATCGTCCCCGGCAAACCGGAGGAAAGCCTCCTGCTCCGCACGGTCCTGCACACGGAGCCGGACATGGCGATGCCGCCGAAGAAGCCTAAGCTGCCCGACGACGCCCTCGCCGACCTGACGACATGGATCCGCATGGGCGCACCGGACCCGCGCACGCAGGCGACCGCCGAAGCGAAACGCGGCGACAAGTCCTGGTGGTCGCTCCAGCCGTTGGCCAAGCAGTTCAAGCACGCCACCCTCGACGGCTACATCGCCGAGAAACTGGCCGCGAACCGTCTCGACTTCAATCCGCCCGCCGGACCCGCCGCGCTGATCACGCGCATGACCTACGACCTGACGGGCCTGCCGCCCACGCCGGAGGAACAGGACGCCTTCGTCGCCGCCCATGCCAAGGACGCTCGCGCGGCCACCGAGGCGCTCGTCGACCGCCTGCTCGCCTCGCCCCGTTACGGCGAACAGTGGGGACGGCGCTGGCTCGACGTGGTCCGCTTCGGCGAGAGCAACGGCTTCGAGCGCAACTTCGTCATCGATGACCTCTGGCCCTTCCGCGACTACGTCATCCGTTCCCTGAACGACGACAAGCCCTTCGACCAGTTCATCCGCGAACACCTCGCGGGCGACGTCCTCGGCAAAGGCCGGCCCGAGGTCGAGGTCGGCAGCGCGTTCCTCGTCGCGGGACCCTATGACGACGTCGGCAACCAGGACGTGGTCGCCCAGAAGAACATCCGCGCCGCGACGGTCGACGACATGATCACGGCGGCGAGCGGGGCCTTCCTCGGCCTGACGATCAACTGCGCCCGGTGCCACCACCACAAGTTCGACCCCATCCAGACCGAGGACTACTATCGCCTGCGCGCCGCGTTCGAAGGCACGGTGCACGGGCGACGACCGGTCGTGACGCCGGAGGGAAAAAGCGCCTACGACACCCAGATGAAACCCCTGGCGACCGCCCGCGCCAAGGCGCTTGCCGAACAAGACAGGCTCAAGCAGGACATCGACGCCAAGGCGCTCGCGCTCAGCAAGAACCTGAAACCCAAGCGTCCCAAGGTCGACATCTACGGGACCGAAGAACGTTTCGAAGCCCACCCGGCCCGCTTCGTCCGGATGACGATGACCGCGCAGTCCACCAGCCCGTTCAGCGCCTCGGGCGCCAAGCTCTCCGAAGTCGAAGTCTGGAGCGCGGACCCGACACCCCGCAACGTGGCCCTCCGCTCTGCCGGCGGCAAGGCCGAGGGCGCGAAGGGCGCGACCGCCCGGGATTTCCCTGAGGCCTACTCCGCGGCGCTGACGATCGACGGCGACACCGGCGCGCAGTGGTTCATCGGCGCGAAGACCGAGACGATCGACCGACTAGTCTTCCGCAACGCCAAGGGCACGGTGAAAGATGACCCGACGCGCGGTTCGACGCCCTGCGAATATTTCATCGAGACCTCGGTCGACGGCACCCACTGGCGGCGGGTCGCCGATTCGGACGACCGCGAGCCGTTCACGCCCGCCCACGCCGCGGCCCGCTTCCGCCGCGAGGCCACGACGCCCGAGACGGCCAAGGCCCTCGCCTCCGTCACGAAGGAGCTCGCCCGTCTCGACGCCGCGATCGCCGCCATCCCGCCCCTTCGGCAGATGTGGGTCGGCACGCACGTCGCCAAGCCGGAGCCGACTTTCGTCCACAAGGGAGGAGACCCGATGAAGCCGTCGCAACCCGTGACGGCCTCGAGCCTCGGCGTCCTTGACCTGGTGACGAAGCCCTACGCCCTTCCCGCCGACGC
>RGES01000114.1 GCA_009917805.1 Verrucomicrobiota bacterium | reverse complement strand
CTGTTCAGGATCGTCTGGTCGGCGGCCGTGCCGGCCGTCGCGAGGTTCGTGAAGGTCTTGCTGAAGCCGTTCAGCTCGAGGGTGGCGGCGTTGCCGACGCTGCCGAGCACGACGCTCGTGGAGTTGGCCCAGGCCGAAGCCGCGCCGATGGTCAGCGTGCCGGAAGCGACGGTGGTGACGCCGGAGTAGCCGTTGACGCCGGTAAGGGTCAGGTTGCCGCCCGTGGCCATGCGGCTCGTGAAGGCGCCCGTGCCGTTGATGGTGTTGGCGAAGGTGAGGTTGCCGGAGCGGCTGAGGACGAACTCGCCGTTGTCGGTGATGACCGCGGCGGAAGGCAGCGCGCCGACCGTGCCGCCGTTGCCGACCTGCAGGACGCCGCTGGCGCCGATGGTGGTCGAACCGAGGTAGGTGTTCGCGTTGGTCAGCACCAAGGTGCCGGCCGTGACGACGAGGTTGCCCGGACCGGAGATCGGGGCGCCGATGGCGACGGAGCCGGTCGCGTTGACCGCGAGGTTGCCGGAGACGCCGATGCTGCCGGCGCCGGAGATGGAACCGCCGGTGCCCAGGGTGAGGGTCTGGCCGGAAGCGATGGTCGTGCCGCCGTCATGGGCGAAGGAGCCCGTGAGCGTCATGTTGCCGCCGCCGAGGACGGTGACGGAACCGGCGCCGGCGGTGCCGGCGGCGTGCGTGAAGCTGTCCGGACGGTTGAACGAGAGGATGGCGCCGTTGATGATATTGACGCCACGAATCGCGCCGCCCTGCCCGATCTCGAGGATACCGCCGGCGACCGCGTTGATGGAGTTGGTGTTGGCGCCGGTGAGACGAAGCGTGCCCGCGCCGTCCTTGATGAAGTAGAGCGTGCCGGAGCCGCCGTCGACGATCGCACCGCCGAAGGTGTTGGTGCCGGAGGCGATGTTGACGGTGATGCCCGTCGTGCCGGCCGAGCCGTTGGAGATGACCGGAGCGCCGGGCGAAGCCGCCGTGGTGAGGCCGGAGAGGGTCGCGTCGGTGCCGTTGAGCGAGTACGTGCCGGTCGAGCCGCTGCCGAAGGCCAGCGTGCTGCCGTTGCCGATGCCGTTCGTGGCGTTCTGCACGATCGCGCCGGAGCCGTTGATGACGACGCCGCCGGCGATCGCATTGGCCGAGCCGAGCACGAGGGTGCCGCCGTTGACGACGATGCCGCCGCCGATGGTCTGGGCCGAGGAGAAGGTGAGCGTGCCGGCGTTGACGACGACGCCGCCGGTGAAGTTGTTGCCCGTATTGGCGAAGGTGGCCGCGGCGGCGCCGTTCTTGACGATGCCGGTCGCGCCGACGATGCCCTTCGAACCGCTGAACGAGTAGGCGAGCGTGGCGTTGGCGATGGTGACGCTCGCGGGAGCGACGTCGGCTTCGCGGATCACGACCGTGCCGGTCGCGGCGAGGTCGTTGAAGACCACGGCATCGGCGGCCTGGTAATCGGTCGCGGTGCCAGCGGGGACGATCCGCATGTTCAGCACACCGCTGCCGGCGGCATGCCAATCGGTATCGGCGGCTCCGGCGACGTCGCCGTGCCAGCGGACGGAGTCGCCCGCGACGGTGAGGGTGATCTTCGAACCGGTGTCCGCCAGGCTGCCGCTCTGTCGGCCGCTGAGGCCGGCGACGGAACCCGGGGCGAGCGTGAAGGCGCTGAAGCCGGTGAGACCCGTCGAATAGGTGATGAGGTCGTAGACCCCGTTGGCGAGGGCGCCGGACTTGGTGGCGTAGATCGTGATCGAGCCCGCGCCGCCGTTGGCGGTGAGCGTGCCGGCGTTCAGGATCGAAGCGGAACCGAGGTCGATGTCGGCCAGGCGGAGGGAGGCCGTGCCGCTGAAGATGAGGTTGCTGACGGACAGGGAGCCGCCTGCGCCGTTGCCGGCCTGCAGCGTGGCGCCGGAAGCGAGCGTGGTCGTCCCTTGGAGCGAACCCGTGCCGGCGAGCGTCGCGCCGGAGGCCACGGTGGTGGCGACGTTCGCGCCGGCGAGGCCGCCGAGGACGAACTTGCCCGCGTTGACGTTGAGGGCGACGGTGCCGGTGAGCGTGCTGGCGGAGCCGAGGGTGAAGGTGCCCGAGCCCGTCTTGGTCACGCTGCCGGTGCCGGCGGCGGTGCCGTCGACGTTGCCGTTGAAGGAGGTGTTGGCGCCGACGGTCAGGGCGCCCGAGCTGCCGAGACGGACGGAACCGCCGGTCGCGCCGGCGCCTTCGAGGGCGAGCACGGTCTGGGCGGTGTCGTTGAGGTCGAGGGTCGCGCCCGCCACGTTGGCGAAGCTGATGACCGTGTTGGGCGAGATCGCGCCGGCCACGCCGGCGCGGAGGGTGCCCGCGTCGATCGAAGTGGCGACCGAGTAGGTGTTGGCCGCACCGAGAGTCCACACCCCTGCCCCGCTCTTCACGAGCGAGGCGGCGCCGGTCACGGCATTGGCGAGGGAGCCGTCGCCGGCGCCGGTGAGCGTCAGCGTACGGGCGACGGAGTCGAGGCCGGTGGCGGTCAGGCTGCCGGCGATGGCAAGGGTGCCGGCGTCGGACTGGAGCGTCAGGGCGCCGCCGCTGCGAGGCGAGATCGCGCCGGACCAGGAGTTGGCGCCGCTGATGTTGCGGAGCAGCGGGGTGATGAGGGGGATCGAGGCGATCGCGACGCCACCCTGGAGCTGCACGGAGGAACCGGCTTCGGCGGTGACGCCGGTGGTGGCGCCGAGGGCGCCGGAATGCCGGAGGTTCAGCGCGCCGGCGGCGACGGAGACCGCGCCGGAGAGCGTGTTGGCCGCCTGGAGCGAGAGCGTGCCCGCGCCGTCCTTGGCGAGTCCCGCGCTACCGAGGGCGATCGAACCGGAGAGGTTGACGTCGCCGGCGCCGCCGAAGGTCAGCGCCAGGTTGGTGGCCGTGATCGGACCCGAGAGGGTCAGCGAACCCGCGTCGCTGTTGATGCGGGCGGCGGAAGTGACCGTGATCGCGCCCGAGAGCGTGTTCACGCCGGAGATGTTGCGGAGGGCGCCGGAAGCGGCGCCGGTGCCCGTGCCGCCGAAGGTCAGCGGCTCGGCCGAGGCGAAGCCGCCCTGGGTCTCGAGCGCGGCGCCGGAGAAGACGACCGTGCCGCCCGCGGACGTGCCGAGCGCGGTGGCGGCGCGGGCGTTGATCGCGCCGGCGTAGATGTTGGTGATGCCCGAGTAGGTGCTGGCGCCGGAAAGCGAGAGGACGCCCGCGCCTTCCTTGAACAGCGCGAGGGTGCGGTAGGCGCCGTCGTTGATGGAACCGGCGAAGAGCGAGCTGGCGGCGGAAGCGCTCGAAAGCACCGAGGCGCCGACCTGCAGGCCGTCGTCGGTGATGACACCGCCGGAACCGGCGAGGGCGCCGATGGCGAGGTTGCCCACGCCGTTGATGTCCATCTTGCCGCCGTTGACCGTCAGGGCGCCGTTGTAACCCATGTCCCCGCCGAGGGCGTTGGACGAGCCGAGCTTGAGCGTGCCCGCGTTGACGGTCGTGCCGCCGAGGTAGGTGTTCGCGCCGCTGAGGGTCTGCGTGCCCGCGCCCGACTTGACGATCGCGAGGTTGCCGGTGATCACGCCGGAGTAGGTGAAGTCTCCCGTGACACGCCCGCCGCCGGCGCCATCGGCCGCCGGGACGTTGAGGGTGAGCACCGAGGGCACCGCCGAGGTGTTGGTGACCGTGGCGGCGTTGCCCGTGTAGCGGGTCAACGCGCGGATCGTCTGGCCGAAGCCGGCCAGGTCGAAGGTGGAAGCGCCGGCCGTGGACATCTCGAAGATGGCGTTGGTCGGGAGGCCATCCGTCGCGCCCAAGGCGACGTCGGCCTGCTGGTTCATGAAGTAATCCGCCGAAGAACCGCTGCCGGCGAAGACGATCTTACCCACGCGGGCGGAGACGATCTGACCCGCGGCGGCCGTGATGCGGCCGTTGACGTAGAGCGTGGCGCCCGCGGTGGCGAGCAGGCCGCCGGCGACGGTGGTCTGGTTGACGGTGATGTTACCCGCGAGCGTCGAGGAACCCGAGGTGCCGTAGGCGAAGATCGCGCCTTCGCCCGACTTGCCGGAGGCGTTGTTGACGACGATGTCGTTGGTCAGCGTGACGCCGCCGGCCAGCTGGAACTGGGCCGCGCTGTTCAGGTTGATCTGGCCGGTGCTGAGCGCACCGGACGCGGTGACCTGCAGGATGCCGGAGCCGCCGATGTTCGTCTGGCCCGTGAAGTCGTTCGCGGCGTTCGAGACGATGACCGTGCCCGAACCGACCTTCGTGAGGCCGATGCTGCCGGTGATCTTGGAGTCGAGCGAGAGATAGGCCGAGGGCGTCGCGTTCCAGTGATGGACGATGAGGTCGGCGCCGTTGCCGGAGGTGAGCGTGCGTCGAGGGAGTAGCTGACGACCTGGGCGGTGTTGAAGCGCAGCGAGTTGATCGTCTGGGCGCCGCCGATGGTCGTGACCGTCGGGCTGTCGACGTTGGTCGTCGAGCCGCCCGAGAAGACGCTGGTATTGACCGTGTTGGCGACGACGTTGCCGCCGCTGAGCGTGGCCCAGCTGGCGCCCAAGTTGGTGGTGGCCCAGCCGCCGAGGAGGCCGCCGGCATCCAGGCCTGCCACGGAGGTGGCGGTCGTGAAGCCCGTGCCGTTGTTGGAGATACCGAAGTCGACAGCACCGCCGGTCTGACGGGTGATCGCACCGAGCGCGAGGGTCGTGCCGAACGTGGCCGTCGGCGCGCCCTTGGTCGTGACGGAACCGCCCGGGGCGATCGTCGTGGAGGCGAAGGTCTGGCTCGAGGTGGTGCTGGCCTTCGGGGTCTGCGTGAGCGTGCCGCCTCCGAGGGTCAGGTTGCTGAGGGCGTTGATGATCGCGCCCGGGGCCGTGCCGAGGACGTTGTAATTCAGG
>RGES01000113.1 GCA_009917805.1 Verrucomicrobiota bacterium | reverse complement strand
TTCGCGGGCCACGAAGCGGCAGCGGAGCTGGAGCTTGGTGTCGGCGAGGCGCATGGCTTCGCGGGCGACCGTGATCGGCACGCCGGCGACTTCGAAGAGCATGGTGCCCGGCTTGACGCAGGCCACGTAGTACTCGACGCTACCCTTGCCGGAGCCCATGCGGACTTCGGCCGGCTTCTTGGTCACCGGGGTGTGCGGGAAGATGCGCATCCACATCTTGCCCTTGCGCTTGAGGGCGCGGGAGATGGCGATACGGGCGGCTTCGATCTGGTTGGCCGGAACGCGGCCGCGATCGAGGGACTGGATGCCGAAGTCGCCGAAGGACAGCGTGTTGCAGGCCGTGGCGTTGCCACGGATCTTGCCCTTGCGGTGCTTGCGCCACTTGGTGCGAGCGGGTTGGAGATTGGCCATGTTGGTCTAGAAGATGAAGGGTGGGAAGGAAGGCTTAGAACTCGGAGTCCTTGGAGCAGATCCAGCACTTGATGCCGACCTTGCCGGCCAGGGTGCGGGCTTCGGTGAAGCCGTAGTCGATGTTCTCGCGGAGGGTGTGGAGCGGCACGCGGCCGACGCGGGCGGACTCGACGCGGGCGATCTCAGCGCCACCGAGACGACCGCCGAGGCGGATACGGATGCCATCGGCGCCGTTGGTCATGGTGGTCTGGACGGCCTTCTTCATGGCGCGGCGGAAGGAGATGCGGCGCTCGAGCTGCAGGGCGATGTTCTCGGCGACGAGCTGGGCCACGAGGTCGGGGCGCTTCACTTCGTTCACTTCGAGGATGATGTCGTCGATGCGGGCCTTGCCGGCGACCTTCTGGATCTCGGCGCGGAGGTTCTTGAGCTCATCGCCCTTGCGGCCGATGACGACGCCCGGGCGGGCGGTCCAGATGCGGACGCGGACCTTCTGGCCGGCGCGTTCGATGAAGATGCGGGGCACGGCGGCCTGGCGGAGCTTCTCCTTGAGGAACTCGCGGATGCGATAGTCCTCGAGGATGTTGGCCGGGAAGTCGCGCTTGGTGGCGTACCAGCGGGATTCCCAGTTGCGGCGGACGGCTAGACGGAAGCCGATCGGATTTACTTTCTGGCCCATGTTTCGGAAATTACTTGGTGGCGGAACCCAGGGACACGCGGATGTGGCTCATGGATTTGTGGATAGGGTGAGCGGAACCGCGGGCGGCCGGCATCGAACGCTTGATGACCGGACCCTGGTTGACCGTGGCGGAGACGATCACGAGATCGCTGCTGGAGAGGTTGTGGTTGTTCTCGGCGTTGGCGATCGCGCTGGCGAGGGTCTTGCCCAGGAGGCGGGCGGACTTGCGCGGGATGAAGCGGAGGAGCTGGATGGCTTCCTCGGCGGGGAGGCCCTGGATCTGGCGCGCGACTTCGCGGACCTTCTGGGGCGACATACGGGCAAAACGGGTGGTGGCGTGGACTTCCATGACTTTGGTAAAGGTTGGGTTAGATGCGGGGATTGGCGCGGGGGGTGACGAGGTCGCCGGCGACGATGCCGGCGGAGTTGTCGAGGGAGAGGATGAGGGCGACCGAGCGGTGGAGACCGGCTTCGGCGATGACGAGGGCGCCGAAGGCGCGGCCGTCACGGCTCACGTTGCAGACCGTGCCGGGGCGGAAGCCGCGGTCGTGTCCGCCATCCAGGACAACCAGATCCGTCGCGCGGGCGGAGACGACCGCGACGACCGGAGCCTTGCCATCCGCTTCGGCCGCACCAAGCGCGCGGACTTCCGCGCCGACCGCGGTGGCGGCGACGAGAAGGGCGGACATGGTGAGGACGTTGCGCACGGAGGTGGATTACTGGGCTTCCTTGCGAGAAGGCTGGGTGTGCTGGCGGAAGGTGCGCGTCGGAGCGAACTCGCCGAGCTTATGGCCGACCATGTTTTCCGTCACATAGACGGGGACGAAGGCCTTGCCGTTGTGGACTTCCAGGTTGAGGCCGATGAAGTCCGGGGTGACCGTCGAGCGGCGCGACCAGGTCTTGATCGGCTTACGGCTGTTGGCCTTCTGGGCGACGGTGACCTTGTCGACGAGGTGGGAGTCGACATAGAAACCCTTTTTGCGGGAGCGTGCCATGTTGTGAGAGTATTAGGAAGGGTTAGACCTGCTTCACCTTGCGGCCGTTGCGGCGTAGGATGATCTGGTTGTTGGAGGCCTTCGCCTTGATGCGCGTCGGGAAGCCCTTCGCGAGCTGGCCCCACGGGGACTTGAGGTGCTGACGACCGCCGCCACCCTTCTTCTTGCCGCCGCCACCGCCGTTCGGGTGGTCGACCGGGTTCATGGACATACCGCGCTGGCGAGGACGGATGCCCTTCCAGCGGCTGCGACCGGCCTTGCCGAGGCTGGCGTTGTGGTGGTCGACGTTGCCGACGATGCCCACGGTGGCGCGGCAGTCGGCGTTAAGGTAGCGCTGTTCGCCCGAGGGCATGCGCAGGATCGCGCGGCCGGCTTCGAGGCCGAGGAGCTGGGCGAAGCCGCCGGCGGAGCGGGCGAGCTGACCACCCTTGCCGGGTTCGATCTCGATGCAATGGATGAAGGTGGCCGGAGGGATCAGGCGCAGCGGCAGGGAGAGACCAGGGGTCAGCTGTTCCTGCGCGGTGTTGGTGCTGACGACCTTGTCGCCGACCTTGAGGCCATCCGGAGCGAGGATGTAGTTCAGGGTCTTGTCGGCGTACTCGATGAGGGCCAGGTGGGAGGTGCGGTTCGGATCGTACTCGATGCGGAGCACGGTGGCCGGGGCGTCCAGGCGGTCGCGACGGAAGTCGATGGTGCGATAGAGCTTCTTGTGACCTCCGCCACGGCGGCGGGAGGTGATGCGGCCGTAGCAGTTACGGCCCATCGCGCGATGGTTGAACTCCGTGAGGCCGCGCTCGGGGCGACCGGCGTGCAGACCCTCGGTCTTCACGCGCACAAGGAAGCGCGTGCCGGGGGTGATGGGACGATGAGTGATGATGGGCATGGCTTGGCTGCTCCGAGATTAGGCGAGGGAGATGACGTCGCCCTTCTTCAGGGTGACGATGGCGCGACGGGAGTTCGTCTCGGTGAAGATCGAACCGCCGGAGAGGCGGCTGCGGCGCAGCTTGCCCTTGCGGATGAGGATGTTGATCTTCTCGACGGTCACCTTGAAGGAGGCCTCGACGGCCTTCTTGATCTGGGCGCGGTCGGCGCCCGGGAAGACTTCGAAGACGTACTTGTTGGCTTCGGCGAGGCCGGAGGCCTTTTCCGTGAGGATCGGGCGGCTGATGATTTCAGAAGCGGGCTTCATGGGGTGACGGTCTTAGTTTTTGGCGCGCTCGAGGACCTTCTTGAGGCCGTCTTCCGAGATCAGGATGCGCGGGGTGCGCACGAGATCGAGAGCGTTGAGGTTGGAAGAATTGGAGAAGATGGCGCGGCTGACGTTGCGGCTGGCGCGGACGACGTTGTCCGACCAGGCGCTGTCGACGACGAGGAGGCGCTTGCCGGCGGGGCTCACGTTGGCGAGCACCTTGGCGAAGAGCTTGGTCTTGGGCTGGGCGACTTCGAACTTCTCGATGACCGAGATGCCGCCGTCGGCGGCGAGCTCGAAGAGCGCGCGCTGGAGGGCGATCTTCTTGGCCTGGGCGGTGATGGTCTTGGACCAGTCGCGCGGGCGGGGGCCGAAGACCACGCCACCCTTGAACATCTGGGGGGCGCGCTTGTCGCCGTGGCGGGAACCGCCGGAACCCTTCTGCGGGAGGACCTTCTTGCCGGAGCCGGCGACTTCGCCGTAATCCTTGGTCTTGGAGGTGCCCTGACGCTTGTTGGCCTGGTAGGAGACGATCACCTGCTTGAGCAGGGCGACGCCCTTCGAGCCTTCGAAGGAAGGAATATCGAATTCCTTTTCGGTGAAGGCGGAGCCGTCGGACTTGTAAACTTTGAGCTTCATATCGCTGAGATGCTGGGTGGGTTACTTGGCGGCGATGGCCTTCTTGGCCGGACGCACGAGGACGACCTCACCGTTGGCGCCGGGGAAGCTGCCCTTGATGAGGAGGAGGTTCTTTTCCGCGAGGACCTGGACGACGCGGAGGTTCTGGACGGTACGCTGCACCTGGCCCATGTGGCCCGGCATGCGCTTGCCCTTGAAGACGTGACCCGGGGTCTGACGCATGCCGATCGAGCCGATTCGGCGGTGCATCATGTGACCGTGGGAGTCCGGCTGGCCGTCCATGTTGTGGCGCTTGACGACGCCCTGGAAGCCGCGGCCCTTGACGGTGCCGATGACGTCGACCATCTGGCCGGCGGTGAAGTTCTCGACGGTGATGACGTCGCCGACCTTGGCCTGCGTGGCGCCGGCCTGGCGGATCTCATGGAGATGGGTGTGGGGAGCGACGCCCGCCTTGCGGAGGTGGCCGATCTCGCCGGCCGACATGCGGCTCTCCTTCTGGGGACCGAAGGCGATCTGGACGGCGTCGTAGCCATCCTTGTCGACGGTCTTTACCTGCGTTACCGGGCAGGGACCCGCTTGGACGACCGTGACAGGGACGAGGTTGTTCTCCGCGTCATAGACCTGGGTCATTCCGATTTTCTTACCGAGTAGCTGGTGTTTCATTTTTCTAAGAGGCAGGTGGCGTTTCCGCCGTTTGGTCATTGCTGACCTGCATTAGGCTTAGGATTCCTTGCGGAATCTTGGTCCTGATAGAGGGGCTTGGACGTCCTGCGTTGGGTTGGAGGTTAAGGTGGAGGGTTGAAGAGTTAGACTACGATGTTGATGTCAACCCCAGAAGGCAGGTTGAGCTTCTTAAGCTCGTCGACGGTCTGGGCGTTCGGCTCCATGATCTCGATCAGGCGCTTGTGCGTGCGGATCTCGAACTGGTCCATCGACTTCTTGTCGACGTGGGGCGAGCGGTTGACGGTGAGGCGCTGGATC
>RGES01000112.1 GCA_009917805.1 Verrucomicrobiota bacterium | reverse complement strand
ATGCCGAGCTTGATGTCGGGACGGGTCTTGCGGCCCTTCTCGATGGCGATCTGGACGAGCTGGCCGACGCCGGTCTGGTCGAGCGTGGCGAACGGGTTCTTCTTGAAGATCTCGTTCTCGGTGTAGGCGCCGAGGAAGTTGCCCATGTCGTCGCGGCTGACGCCGAGCGCGGTCTGGGTGAGGTCGTTCGTGCCGAAGCTGAAGAACTCGGCGGTGTGGGCGATCTCGTCGGCCGTGAGGGCGCCGCGGGGAACTTCGATCATCGTGCCCACGGAGTAGGCGATCTTGACCTTCTGTTCCTTCTGCACTTCGGCGGCGACGCGGTGGATGACTTCGACCTGGAGGTCGAGCTCACGCTTGAAGCCGACGAGGGGCACCATGACTTCGGGCTTCACCTTGATGCCCTTCTTCTGGACCGCCGCGGCGGCTTCGAAGATGGCGCGAGCCTGGGTCTCGGTGATTTCCGGGTAGGCGATGCCGAGACGGCAGCCGCGGTGACCGAGCATCGGGTTGAACTCGTGCAGGGCGGCGACGCGGGCGACGACCTTCTCGGTCTTGATGCCGAGCTTCTTCGCGAGGGCGGCCTGGGACTTTTCGTCGTGCGGCACGAACTCGTGGAGGGGCGGGTCGAGGAGGCGGATCGTGGCGGGCAGGCCGTTGAGGGCCTTGAAGATGCCGGTGAAGTCCGCGCGCTGGTACGGCAGGATCTTCGCGAGGGCCTTCTTGCGGCCTTCGACGGTCTCGGCGAGGATCATCTCGCGGACGGCGTCGATGCGGTCGCCTTCGAAGAACATGTGCTCGGTGCGGGTGAGGCCGATGCCCTGGGCGCCGAACGCGAGGGCCTGGGCGGTCTGCTCAGGATTGTCGGCGTTGGTGCGGACCTGCAGGCGGGTGGCCTGCGAGCACCACTTCATGAGCTGGACGTAGTTCTTGTACTTCTCGGTCTTCTGCGCGGCCTTGTCGTTGTTGAGCAGGCCGGCGACGATTTCCGAAGGAGCGGTCTTGATCTGGCCGGCGTAGACCGTGCCAGCGGTGCCGTCGATGGAGAGGTAGTCGCCTTCCTTGAAGGTGTGACCGGCGATGGTCGTCGTCTTCTTGTCGTAGTCGATCTGGACGGCGGCGGCGCCGCAGACGCAGACCTTGCCCATCTGGCGGGCGACGAGCGCGGCGTGCGAGGACACGCCACCGCGGGCGGTGAGGATGCCTTCGGCGGCGATCATGCCACGGAGGTCTTCCGGGGAGGTCTCGACGCGGACGAGGAGGACCTTCTCGCCCTTCTCGGCGGCGATGACCGCGCGATCGGCGTTGAAGTAGATCTTGCCGGTGGCGGCGCCGGGGCCGGCCGGGAGACCGGTGGCGATGGCCTTGGCCTTCTTCACTTCGGCGAGGTCGAAGATCGGGGCGAGCAGCTGTTCGAGCTGGTCGGCCGGGTTGCGCATGATGGCGGTTTCCCAGTCGATGAGCTTGGACTTCACCATGTCGGCGGCGAACTTCAGCGCGGCGGCGGCGGTGCGCTTGCCGTTACGCGTCTGGAGCATGTACAGCTTGCCTTCCTGGATGGTGAACTCGATGTCCTGCACGTCCTTGAAGTGCTTCTCGAGGATCTGGCGGACCTTGAGGAGCTGGGCGTAGCTCTGGGGCATCACGTTCTTGAGCTTGAGCACGGGCTCCGGGGTGCGGACGCCGGCGACGACGTCTTCGCCCTGGGCGTTGACGAGGAACTCGCCGTAGAATTCGTCCACGCCGTTGGCGGGATTACGGGTGAAGGCGACGCCGGAGCCGGACTTGTCGCCGGTGTTGCCGAACACCATGGCCTGGACGTTGACGGCGGTGCCCCACTCGGCCGGGATGTTGTACTTGCGGCGGTAGACGATCGCGCGGTCGTTCATCCAGGAGGAGAAGACGGCGCCGGCGGCGCCGCGCAGCTGGTCCCACGGGTCGTTGGGGAAGACGCGGCCGGTGCGCTCCTTGACGAGCGCCTTGAAGCGCTTGACGAGCTCCTGCTGGTCGCCGGCGGTGAGGGCGGAGTCCTCGACGTCGCCGTCGTACTTCTCGTGCTTGAATTCTTCGATGACCGTCTCGAACGGCTCATGGTCTTCGCCTTCGCGCTTCTGCACGCCGAGGACGACGTCGCCGTACATCTGGATGAAGCGGCGGTAGCAATCCCAGGCGAAGCGGGGGTTGTTGGTGGCCTTGGCGAGGGCGAGGACGGAGTCGTCGTTGAGGCCGAGGTTGAGGATGGTGTCCATCATGCCCGGCATCGAGTCGCGGGCGCCCGAGCGGACGGCGACGAGGAGCGGCATGCCGGAGGTGGCGCCGAACTTGGTGCCCATGATCTTCTCCATGTTCTGCACGCCGGCTTCCATCTGGGCCTGGAGGTTGGCCGGGTAGGTGCGCTTGTTGGCGTAGTAGTAGGTGCAGACTTCGGTCGTGATGGTGAAGCCGGGAGGCACCGGGAGACCGATGCGGGTCATTTCGGCGAGGTTAGCGCCTTTGCCGCCGAGCAGGGCCTTCATGGAGCCGTTGCCGTCAGCCTTGCCGTCGCCCCAGGTGTAGACGACCTTGGAGGACTTAGCGGATTTGGAGGTATTCTTGGTGTTTTTAGCCATGGGAAAGCGGAGGGGTAGGGTGAAAACGTGAAGGGCAAAAGAAGGGGAATGGGGGGAGGGGTGTCAATTGATTAGGGGCTACCTAGAGCTAGGGCTAGGGCCGGGGCTAGGGCTGGGCCTAAATCCAAGCAGGGCTAGGGCTGGGGTTAGAGTCAGGGCTGGGTTGAAATCGGAGTAAAGAAGGGGAGGGGACATGCCTCCCCCTCGATCCTCGCCCGGCCCATGTCTTGGATTTCTCTCCAGCCCCATCCCTGACCTTGGCCCTGAACTGCTCCCTTCTGGCCCCAGCCCTAGTTCTAGCCCTACTTGCCCTCCCGCCCCCAGCCGCAACAAGGTTGGGCTGACTTCATGAAGCGCCTTTTCGTCGAGAAGAAACCCGATTTCCGGTCCGAAGCCGACCATCTCCTGCACGACCTGCGGGACTCGCTCCGCCTCCCGGGCCTGAAGAGCCTCCGCATCCTCCAGCGTTACGACGTCGAGGGCGCCTCCGAGGCCGCCATCCGCCAGGCGATCCCGACGGTCTTCGCCGAGCCCCCCGTCGACGACGTCTTCGAGGAATGCTTCCCGCTCGCCGCCCATGAGACGGCCTTCGCGGTCGAGTTCCTCCCGGGCCAGTTCGACCAGCGCGCCGACTCCGCCGCGCAGTGCCTCCAGATCGTCTCCGGCGGCGACCGCCCCGTCGTGGCCGCGGCCCGCACGTTCGTCGTCAGCGGCGCTTCGCCCGAAGAGCTGAAGCGCATCAAGGCCTACCTGATCAATCCGGTCGATTCCCGCGAAGCCGACCTCGCCAAGCCCGCCTCGCTCCGCCGCGCCGCGCCCACGCCGGCCGCCGTCGCCTCGCTCACGGGCTTCCTCACCAAGGACGTCGCCGCGCTCGCCGCCCTCCGCAAGGAACTCGGCCTCGCGATGTCCGACGCCGACCTGCAGTTCTGCCAGGCCCACTTCCGCGACCAGGCCCGCCGCGAGCCGACGATCACCGAGATCAAGCTGCTCGACACGTATTGGTCCGACCACTGCCGCCACACGACCTTCCTCGCCGAACTGAAGTCGGTCGAGTTCGCGGATTCGCCTTTGCTGGCGCCCTTCAAAGCCTCGTGGGAACGCTACCAGCAGGTGCGCCTCGGCCTCAACCGCCAGGGCAAGCCGGTCTGCCTGATGGACATCGCGACCATCGCCGGCCGCGAGCTCAAGCGCACGGGCAAGCTCGACGACATGGAAGACTCCGAGGAGGTGAACGCCGCCTCGATCGTCGTCCCGGTCGAGATCGACGGACGCGTCCAGGAGTGGCTGGTGATGTTCAAGAACGAGACGCACAACCACCCGACGGAGATCGAGCCCTTCGGCGGCGCGGCCACCTGCCTCGGCGGCGCGATCCGCGACCCTCTTTCCGGCCGCTCCTACGTGTATCAGGCGATGCGCGTGACCGGCGCGGGCAATCCGCTCACGCCTTACGAGCAGACGCTCCCGGGCAAGCTCCCGCAGCGCAAGATCACCACCGGCGCCGCCGCCGGCTACTCCTCTTACGGCAACCAGATCGGCCTCGCGACCGGCCTGGTCTCCGAACACTACCACCCGGGCTACGTGGCCAAGCGCATGGAGATCGGCGCGGTCGTCGCCGCGGGTCCCCGTGACTGCGTGCGCCGCGAGGCCCCCGCTCCGGGCGACGTCATCGTGCTCGTCGGCGGCCGCACCGGCCGCGACGGCGTGGGCGGCGCGACGGGTTCCTCCAAGGAACACACCGAGACCGCCCTCCAGAATTCCGCCGAGGTCCAGAAGGGCGACGCCCCGACCGAGCGCAAGCTGCAGCGTCTCTTCCGCGATCCGGCCGTCAGCCGCCTGATCAAGCGCTGCAACGACTTCGGCGCCGGCGGCGTGTCCGTCGCCATCGGCGAGCTCGCCCCTTCGCTCCACGTCCACCTCGACCGCGTGCCGCTCAAGTATGACGGCCTCGATGGTTCCGAGATCGCCCTGTCCGAATCGCAGGAACGCATGGCCGTCGTCCTCGAGCCCAAGGACGTCGCCGCCTTCCTCGCCGCCGCCCGCCGCGAGAACCTCGAAGCCGTGCAGGTCGCCGACGTCACCGACTCCGGCCGCCTGATTATGGAATGGCGCGGCCAGCGTGTCGTCGACATCGCCCGCGACTTCCTCGACACCAACGGCGTCACGCAGTCCGCGTCCGCCAAGGTGCTCGCGCCCGACGCTTCGAAGCATCCTTTCCAGGCCGGCTCCGCGCCGACCGTCGAAGACCTCCGCCAGGCGGTCTCCGATCTCCCGAACGCCGCCCAGCGCGGTCTCGTCGAGCGCTTCGACGCCTCGATCGGCGCCAACACGGTG
>RGES01000111.1 GCA_009917805.1 Verrucomicrobiota bacterium | reverse complement strand
TCGAGAACTGCTGCTACGGCGAGGAAGAACTCTTCGTCCTGAACCTCGCCCGCCAAGGCTTCTTCGGCGACCTCAAGCACGGCGAATGCGGCTACATCCATGACCAGCGGGTCAGCGGCTCCGGCCCGAAGTCGTACACCTTCCTGGATGCGCAACGCGAGTGGCGCCGCCACTACTCCACCCTGCTGCAGGGCAATGTCTACCCCACCCACGGCCTCGGCACGATCTCCCAATACATGGGCATCGGCCGCGGCGACGCCTTCAAGTACGCGGTGTCGGTCTCTTCGCCCGAGTTCGGGCTGTCGCAGCTGCGCGAGCGCGTGAAGCCGGACCGCGACCGCTCAAAGGACCAGAAGTTCGTCTGCGGCGACATGAACACCTCGATCATCAAGACCGAGCTTGGCCGCACCATCGTCGTACAGCACGACAACACCAGCCCGCGCCCCTACTCGCGCGGCAACCTGCTGAGCGGCTCCCTCGCCACCTTCGCCGGCTACCCGAACCGCCTGGCCATCGACGCCGACAACGCCAGCCCGTTGCTCGACCCGAAGGAGAAGCGGCATAGCCACGCCTGGACCTACGAAGGCGACAAGCTGAAGAAGTTCATGCAGGCGAACATGCACCCGCTGCTGAAGAAGCTGATGGCCGAGGCCAAGAAGGTCGGCGGCCACGGCGGCATGGACCACGTGATGAGCTACCGCTTCCTCGACTGCGTCCGCCAAGGCATCACGCCCGACCTCACCGTCTATGATGCCGCTTCGTGGTCGGCGCTGATCGACCTGTCCGACCGTTCGGTGCGTGATGGCAGCATTCCCGTCGCCTACCCCGACTTCACCCGCGGCGGCTGGAAGACCCTCAAACCCCTCCCGATCATTTCCTAACCCATCATTCCCCATCTCTGTCTTATTTACCAACCGCCCACCGCTAACCACCCACCGCTAAAACCTTCCCCGCCATGACCCTCCCCGAAAACTCCAATCGTCGCGACTTCCTCAAACTCGGCGCCCTCGCCGGCCTCGGCCTCGGCCTCAGCGCCGTGCCGTCCGCCGAAGCCAAGCCGGACCCGCGCGACCTCAAGCTCCTCGACGCGCATGACATCTCCGCCACGCGCCCGCGTCCGGCCGGCAACAAGCCCGTCTGGGACCTGACCACCAAGCCGACCGAGAAGGTCCGCGTCGCCGTCATCGGCCTCAACCGCGGTCGCGGTCACGTGAACTCCGCCGCGAACATCCCGTTCGCCGAAGTCGTCGCCGTCTGCGACATCGTCGAACAGCGCGCCAAGAGCGCCGCCGCCAACGTCAAGAAGATCACCGGCAAGGAGCCTGCGACCTACTTCGGCGACGAGAACGCCTGGGAGAAGATGCTCGAGCGCGACGACATCGACGTCGTCTACGTGGCCACCCCGTGGGAATGGCACGTGCCGATGGCCCTCAAGGCCATGGAAAAGGGCAAGCACGCCTTCATCGAGGTCTCGCCCGCGGTCACCGTCGACCAGTGCTGGCAGCTCGTGGACATGGCCGAGAAGACCCAGCGCCACTGTTCCATCATCGAGAACTGCTGCTACGGCGAAGAGGAGCTCTTCGTCCTCAACCTCGCCCGCCAGGGCTTCTTCGGCGACCTCAAGCACGCCGAATGCGCCTACATCCATAACCTCGGCGGCGGCGTGCTCTGGGCGCTCGGCAGCGAAGGCGACTGGCGCCGCGACTACCACCGCTTCATGGACGGCAACCTGTACCCCACGCACGGCCTCGGCCCGGTGGCGCAGTACCTGAACATCGGCCGCGGCGACGCGTTCAAGTTCGTCGTCTCCGTCTCGTCGCCCGAGTTCAACCTCACGCAGTTCCGCGACAAGCACCAGCCGAACAAGGGCAAGCACAAGGACGAGAAATACGTCTGCGGCGACATGAACACCTCGATCATCAAGACGCAGCTCGGCCGCACGATCATGATCCAGCACGACGTCGTGAGCCCCCGCCCCTACTCGCGCATCAACGCGCTGTGCGGCACCCAGGCCACGTTCTTCGGCTACCCCGGCCGCCTCGCGGTCGACGCGGACAACAAGCATCCGATCCTCGACCCCAAGGAGAAGCGCAACAGCCACGAGTGGACGTACGAGGACAAGAAGCTCGAAGCCTTCATGAAGGCCAACCAGCACCCGCTCATCAAGAAGGTCGGCGAACTCGCCAAGAAGATCGGCGGCCACGGCGGCATGGATTTCGTGATGAACTACCGCATGCTCGACTGCCTGCGCCTCGGCATCACGCCGGACATGACCGTCTACGACGCGGCCGACTGGTCGGCGATCCTCGAGATCTCCGCCAAGTCCGTGAAGGACGGCAGCATGCCCATCCAGTGCCCCGACTTCACCCGCGGCGGCTGGAAGACCATCAAGCCCCTCGGCATCGTCTCGTAAGCGACGCCGCAGGCGTTCACTCGACCCGGCCACGCGCCATCAGCCGACGCTTGACTGTATTCCAAATTGGAATGTATCATGTCCTCTCCTGAATGGCGCATCTCTCCGACGACTGAATTCATCCGCAGCGCGCAGACCTACGAGAAGAAGCACCCGGACGAACTCGCCGCAGCCCTCGCCAACCTCTTCCAACGCTACCTACCCCGACTGAACCATGCCCGACGCATCGGTCTCGTCCAAGCCGGATGCCTTCACCACGAAGGACAAGGCGTGATCGCCCTCGATCAGAGCGGCCAAGGCCGAAACCTTCGCGAGACCAGGCTCTACGCCTATCCGCACGACGAATCCTTCACCCTGCACCTTCTCCTGATCGGCGACAAATCCACCCAAAGACGCGACCTGCGCAACGTCCGCGAAATCCTACGCAACCTACCCCTCGACCCTTCCCATGGCTAAATCCTCGAAACCGATCCGCCCGGCCCGCTACCGGAACATCGAAGACCTCCGTCAGGCAGGCATCGTCTCCGCCGAGACCGCCCTAAGCGTCCGCGTCGCCGGCCAGCGGACCATGGTCATCACACGGCTCGTCTGCCAAAGGCTGAGCGCCGAACTTTCGCAGAAAGACGTCGCCCGGCGCATGGGCCGCACCCAGAGCTGGGTCTCGAAATTCGAAGATCGCACCGACGCCGAACTCACCCTCGGCGACATCCAGGCCTACTGTCAGGCCATCGCCGGCTCTTTGGCGCTGGAGTTCGGACGCACCAGACAGGTCGCCGCCTGAGGGGTTCGGGGTTGCCCTCATCCCGCCCCCAGAAAGACTGCGCCCATGGGCTCTCCCGCCGCACTCGCGACCTGGACCGCCGTCTCGTCACCCGTTCGGGCGAAGAGACCGAGCGGGCGGCCGAAGCGTTCGCGGCCCTGCTGCCGCCGGACACCGTGCTGGCGATCGAGGGCGACCTCGGCGCGGGCAAGACGACCTTCGTCCGCGGGCTGGTCCGCGGCCTGGGCGTCACGGGCGACATCACCAGCCCGTCCTTCGCCCTGCTCAATGTCTACGAAGGCAAGCGGCAGGTCTTCCACGTCGACGCCTATCGGCTGACGCGCCCGGAGGCTTTCGACGACCTCCTGATCTGGGACCTGGCGAAGTCGCCTTGGAACGTGGTCGTGGAATGGCCGGAGAAAGTGGCGGCGCGCCTCCCCTCGGCACGCTGGCAAATGAAAACCGCCATCCTGGCGGATGGCGGTCATCGGTTTCAACTGACCCTCGCGGGCTGAGCGGCCGGCTTACGAGTTACGCTTGCGCTCGTTCTCCGTCAGCCAGCGCTTGCGCATGCGGATGAAGTTCGGGGTGATCTCGACCAGCTCGTCGGACTCGATGTATTCGAGGCAGGCCTCGAGGGACATCTGGCGCATCGGCTTGATCTTGGCCGCGTCGTCGGAACCGGAAGCGCGCACGTTGGAGAGCTTCTTGTTGATGACGAGGTTGATCTCGAGGTCGTTGTCCTTGCAATGCTCGCCCACGATCTGGCCCTGGTAGATCTCGTCGGTCGGCTTCACGAAGAAGTCGCCGCGGTCGTACAGACGGTCGAGGGAGTAGGCGGTCACGGCGCCGGCTTCGCCGCCGATCATCACGCCGGCGGCGCGACGCGGGGCCTCGCCCTTGACGGGCTCGTAGCCGAGGAGGTTGTGGTACATGACGGCTTCGCCACGGGTGGTGGTGAGCATCAGGGTGCGCAGGCCGAAGAGCGCGCGGGACGGGACCTTGAATTCCATGTGGATCCAGCCGCTGGTGCCGGCCTTGGCGTCCATCGAGCGCAGCTCGCCCCTGCGGCCGAGCACGAGCGCCATGACGTCGCTCTGGGAGGCCTCGGGGCAGTCCACCGCGAGGGTCTCGACCGGCTCGCAGCTGGCGCCGTCGATGTCGCGCAGGATGACGCGGGGCTTGCCGACCTGGAGCTCATAGCCCTCGCGGCGCATGGTCTCGATGAGGACGCCGAGGTGCATCAGGCCGCGGCCCGAGACCTGGAACGCGTCGGCGCCCGGCTCGCGCTCGACCCGGAGGGCGACGTTGCGCTCGAGCTCGCGGGTCAGGCGGTCGCCGACCTGGCGGCCGGTGACGAACTTGCCGTCGCGACCGGCGAAGGGCGAGTCGTTGACGCGGAAGGCCATGGTCACGGTGGGCTCGTCGACCTTGACGGGCGGCATCGGGCGCGGGTTCTCGAGGTCGGTGATGGTCGCGCCGATCTCGACGTGGTCGAGGCCGATGACGGCGCAGATGTCGCCGGCGGAGACCTCCTGGGCCTTGACGCGGCCGAGGGCCTCGAAGACTTCGACCTCGAGGACGCGCTGCTTATGCTGCTCGCCGGAGCGGGTGACCATCATCACGGGCATGCCCGGGGCGATCTTGCCGGCGGTGACGCGGCCGACCGCGATGCGGCCGACGTAGTCGGAATAAAGGATGGCCGTCACCATGATCTGGAGCGGGTTGGCCAAGGCCTCGGCGCGGGACTTGAAGCCGGCGGCGGCGCCGCGGG